>JAKARG010000295.1 GCA_021819345.1 Actinomycetes bacterium
GCTTCGTGGCGCCGTCGGAGGACTCCCCGACGCTGCCGGCGGTCGTCGTCGACTACGCTTTACGCGGACGGGGCTACGGGCACGTGGTGGAGCCCGCCGGCGGCCACCGTCTCGGTGGGATCGCCCACGCCGACCGCCAGCGACCCGGCACCCCGGTCCGGGTCGCGCTCGATCCCGGCGGCTGCCACGCCTACCCGGCGGTGGCCTGAGCGTCAGCGCGCGTCGGGCGTCCGCAGCAGCGCCAGCGCCAGGAGCGCGCCGAGCCCGGCGCAGGCCGCCGCCCCGGCGAACACCGTGTGCAGCTCGCGCAGCACCGCGGCGGTCTCGAGCCTCTGGTAGGCGGGGCAGGTCGCCTCTCCCGAGGGGCAGATCCGGAGCGGGGAGGGGATCCGGCGGGCGGCGAGGTAGAAACGGTGCAGCGCGACGGCGGTGAGAGCGGAGATCCCGACGAGCATCCCGACGCTCCGGGCGACGACCACCAGGCTGGTGGCGAGCCCGTGCAGGCGGGCGGGGACCGCGGCGAGCACCGCGGCGTTGACCGGGGCGATCGCGGACCCGAAGCCGAGCCCGGCGGCTACCAGCTCGACGTCGCTGGCCCCGAAGGGCAGCCCCCCGAAGTGGGCCGAGAGGGCCGACGCCGGCCAGGTGGCCATCGCGGCCAGTGCAGCGGCAGCGAGGAGCATCCCGGCGGCGGCGACCGGCGCCTCCCGTCCCGGCCGGCGAACCAGCCACCCGCCGAGCACCGCCCCGGCCGGCACCGCGACGAGGAAGCGCAGCAGCACCGCGGCAGCACCCAGCTGGGAGCCGGGGAAGATCGTCGCCCGGGCGAAGAACGGCACGTCGACCAAGGTGGCCATCAGCCCGGCCCCGATCGCCAGGCTCGCGGCGCACGCCCCCCACGCCCGGCGCGGCCGCAGGACCGCAGGGTCGAGCAGCGGGGTGGGCGCCCTGCGCTGCCGCCAGAGCAGGCCGGCGACGAGCAGGAGCGCTGCCGGGCCGAGCAGCGGGGCGCTCGGGGCGACCACCTGCCGGCTGGCGTCGGTGGTGGAGAAGGCGACCACCACGCAGCCGAGGGCGCCGGCGAGCAGGGCAGCACCCGCCAGGTCGACCGCAGCGAGGGTCCGGAGGAGCGCCCGGACCGGGACGAGAGCACGGATCGAGCGCGGAGCCGAGGCCTCCCAGGCGAGGAAGGCGACCAGACAGCCGAAGGCGATCAGGGCGACCGGGGTGGTGAGCACCGACCAGGGGCCCGAGGCGATCGCGGGGGCGTACAGCACGCCGGTGTCGACCCCGTCGGCCAGGGGGGCAGGTGCGACCAGCGCGAGGACCAGGGCTGCGAGCCCGGCGGTGAGGAGCGCGGCGCCGGGCAAGTCCCGCCGGCCGGCCCGGGCCGCTGCCCCGGAGCGTCGGGGGTGGGCCGAGCTGTAGCCGAGCGCGACGGCTGCGGTGAGCGGCAGGTTGAGCCAGAAGATCCAGCGCCAACCCGCGAGGGCGACCACCGCCGCCCCGTAGAGCGGACCGAGGACGCTGCCGAGCTCCTGCACGCCGCTCACCACCCCGAGCGGCAGGCCGCGTCGCTCCACGGGCCAACCGTCGGCGACGAGGGCGAGGGTCACCGGCACCAGGCCGCCGCCGCCGAGACCGGCGAGCGCCCTCCCGGCGACGAGAAGTGCGAGGGAGCTGGCCGTGGCGGTCACGAGCGACCCGGCCGCGAAGGCCGACAGGCAGCCGAGCAGGACCGGCCTCCGTCCCACTCGATCCGAGAGGTGGCCGATGAGCGGCAGGACCGCGACGTAGCCGAGCAGGTACCCCGAGATGATCGGCGTCGTCTGTTGCAAGTGGTCGATCCCGATGCCGAGCCCGTCCATGATCGCCGGCAGGGCGATGACCACCACGTAGGTGTCGGCCGCCGCGACGAGGACCCCGGTGGCGGCGAAGGCGAGCCGGCGCCGATCCCTGCGGTCGGCCGCGACGGCGTGCACCGGCAGATCAGCCCGGCGGGGAGATCGTCGCGTGGGTCCCGTAGCCGCTGAGGCGCACGGCGTAGCGGGAGGTGCGCGACGAGGTGAAGGGACCGGCCAGGGTGACCTGACGCACCTGGTCGGTGGTCGGGTCGACGTAGACGGTGAGGTGGACCGGGCGGGACGGGTCGGCGTCGGGCAGCACCGGCACCATCGATCCCGCGACGGTCCCCGACACGACGTAGAGCAGCTCCCCGCCGAGACGGACCGACGCCTCGTAGCGGGCGTTCCCGGCCATGTCGGTGAGAAGGTTGGCGAGCCCTCGGGTCGGGGAGAGAAGCTCCCCCGGGTCGGTCAGGCCGAACTGGGCCGGGTCCACCCGGCTGTAGGTGCTGCGGAACGGCAGCACCGCCCAGAACCTCGAACCGATGGCGATCACCTTCACGCCCACCTGGATCCCGGAGGTGCTCACCTGGAAGGTGCCCTCCAGTGAGCCCGGGCGGGCGAGCTCGCCCGCTCCGCCCACGAGGTCTGCCCCCGGACCGCTCACCCCGACGCTCGTGAGCGAGAAGCGCAACGCCGGCGTCTGGTCGAGGCTCGCCCGGGCGGATCGGAGGAGCGCTGACGGTGCCGGACGGTGCGCACCGCCACCGCAGGCGGATATGCCGGCGGCGAGGAGCAGGTTGGATGCCGGGGCGAGCAGCCGTCGGCGAGCGGCCATCGCCGAGACCCTACATCCTGCGCCTGGGCGGTCCCCGGTCGGCGGTCAGGTCTGGTGGCGAGCGACACGGGGCAGGCAAGTCGACGCTGCTGCGGATCGCCAAGCGCCTCGGGGGAGCTCGAGCGAGCAGTCCGTCCGCTGGTCTTGCGAGATCCAGTGAGGTGACGAGGATCGGGTCGGCGAGGCTCACGACCGCGCCTCCAGCTCCCGATCGGGGCACGGCACGGCCACCGCTACCAGCGCCATGATCGGGTCGTCGCCCCTCCCGACCCGCCCGGCGCTGCCTCGACCATCCCGTCGACCTCCAGGTCGCTGCGGGCCCGCAGCCCATCGTTCGGTCGACCGTCACCTCGGCGACGACCTAGCAGACCGACGGGAGGCGGTCCCCGGGGTGGACGAAGCCGAGGTTCGACGCGTTGCGGACCTGGTCGGTGCTCCTGGGCGGGCCGCCACCAGCCCCGTCAGTGCGGGTCGTGAACAGTTCGGGACTTTCTGAGCGGTAGTGATCATACGGGCACTCTTGTGACGTGATCGAACACGATGAACCTCGGAGAGTGGGCACGACAAGAGGGGATACACGACCAGATTGTCCATCGGTGGTCCCGTCTCGGGACGCTCCGGTGCCAGCGGTACGGGTCAACTCCCGCAGCGCCTGGTGGCCCCGGGAGGGCCGAGCGCCCCCGGGGTGGGCAGAGCCGGGCTGTGCACCCGGGTATCGAGCCACGACCAGGAGGGGGACCTCGACCGCCAGGTGGCCCGGTTGTCGACTCGGGCGGCAGGAGAGGGATGACGGCCTCGAAGCTCGAGGCCGAGGTCTGGTCGGACATGTCCGGGTCGAGGGTGGAGTTGCGTCGCCTGCGCGCCGACCCGCAGATCACGACGGTGATCATCGAGCATCGGGGCCGGTTGGGGTGGATGAACACCTAGCTGGTCGAGGCCGCCCCGTCGGCTCACGGGTGACGTCTGGCGGTGCTCGATGCCGGCGAGGTCGAAGACGACCTGGTGGGAGACGTGACCGAGGTGCTGACCAGCTTCTGCGCCCGGCTGTACGGTCGGCGCAGCTCCCGTGACCGGGCCCGGCAGGCACTGGCTTGCGCCTCCGACCAGCGCTGATGCTCCTATCGTTGTCAAGCGGCGTGTGGTCGGGACCGGCCACTCAACCAAAGTTGATAGCGGGTGGCGAGCTCGGTGCTGTGCTCGAGGCCCCGCTCGAGCTGGGAGATGCGGGTAGGCCAGGTGCCGAGTGCCTCGGCGGCGGACGCGAGGCTGATGCCGGCTGCTGTGCGAGCGGCGCGCAGCTCGGCTCCGGCGGGGACCGCGGGTGGTGCGATGATCAGCCGGAAGATCTCCCGTGCCACGTAGCGCTTCAAGCAGCGCATGATCTCCCGGTCGGTCTTGCCCTCCGAGCGTCGCCGCGCCGCGTAGGCCTGGGTGGCGGGGTCGCAGGTGAGACGGACCATGACGATGCGCCACAGGGCGTTGTTGGCTTCCCGGTTGCCGCCCCGGTTGAGGCGGTGGCGGGTGATCTTGCCCGAGGACGCCTCGACCGGGCTGGAGCCGCACAGGGCGGCGAAAGACGCCTCGCTGCGTAGACGTTCAGGGTTGTCGCCAGCGGCGACGAGCAGGGCCGAGGCGACCTCTGCGCCGACACCTCGGGCGCCGAGCAGGGCCGGGTTGACCTGGGCGCACAGCGCGGCGATCGCCTCGTCGAGCTCGTCGATCTCGGCGCTGAGGTCGCGGTGGCGCCGGGCCAGGCAGCGGAGCGACCGCTTGGTGGCCTCGCCCGGATCGGCGGCCGGCCCAGGCCGGAACCCGGCGCAGATCTCGACACGGGCGTCGGTGCCGCAGCCCCGCAACCGGCTGCGAAGCTCGTCGGGGGCGGTGACGATCAGGTCCCGGATCTGGTTGCCGGCCTGGGTGCGGGCCTTC
>JAKARG010000296.1 GCA_021819345.1 Actinomycetes bacterium
GAGTCGCGCCCGGGCGCTGACGGCACTCGCGCTCCACCCGTTCGTGCGGAGCCTCGAGGCCGCCGAGCGGATCCTCGACGAGGGCCTTGCACACCACGCTGCGGCGCTCCCGCAGTTCCAGACGGGTGGCTGAGCGCATGCCGAGCGGACGCGTGGGCGCTCGAGCGGGGGAGCTCGTCCGCAGTCCGGTCGCGACCAGCCGCGCGCCCGGGCGGGTGGCAGTCGAGCCGGCCCGGGGGACGGGACGGGGCGGGGTCGACCCGGGGCGGGGTCGAGCCGGGGCGGTCCGGCGTCGGGAACAGGCACGTGCCGCAGCGGCACTGGGCGTGACCGAGGTCCGCTACCTCGGCTACCCCGATGGGAGGGTGGACGCCAGCCTCGGGCTGCGCCGCGACCTGACGCGGTCCATCAGGGAGCTCCGGCCCTCCCGGGTGCTCGCGCCGACGCCGGTGTGGAACCTCGCCAGCCTGGCGGCCTGCCGCCCGGACCATCTTGCCGCCGGTGCGGCTGTCGCGTTCGCCGTCCATCCCGACGCGACGACGCCGGCTGCGCACCCGGAGCTCCTAGCCGAGGGGCTCCTGCCCTGGCATGTGCAGGAGCTGTGGCTCGTGTCGGATGCACAGCCCAACCGGGCGGTCGATGTCACCGACACCTTCGAGACCGAGCTACATGGGGTCCTGGCGCACGAGACCCGGGTGGCGGCCTCGGACCTCTCCACCGAGGCCCCGCGGGACTGGGCTGCCGAGGCCGGCCGGCGCTGGCGCCTCGCCCCCGGGCGGCTCGCCGAAGAGCTCCGGGTGGGGGCAGTCTCGTGATCCCGCAACGCCACCTCGCGCCACCGTTCCCGTGCTCGCGTGCGGAGGCCATCCCGGGTCGGTCCGCCATGGCGACGGAACTGGCGGAGCAGCCCGTGGTGCTCCGACGTCTCGTGACCAGGTCGCCCGAGGACCTGGCTCGGGTGCGCGCCCTCGCGCCGTCCGCTCCGTCCGCCGTGTGGTTCGCCGCTCGGGGCTCCTCCCGGCACGCGGGGAGCTTCGGAGCGGCGGTCGTCGTCCTGCTCGCCGGCCTCCCGGCGGGCCTTGTCCCGATCAGCGCCCTCACCCGCTACGAGCCAACGAGCGACTACCGGTCCCACCTGCTGGTGGCAGTCAGCCAGTCCGGGGAGACGTCCGATGTCGTGCGGGTTGCGGCGTGGCTGCGCAGGCAGGGGGCGAGGGTCATCGCGATCACGAACGCTCCGGCGAGCTCGCTCGCAGCGACTGCTGACCTGGTGCTCGCGATCGATGCCGGGGAGGAGCGCGCGATCCCGGCTACCAAGACCGTCAGCGCCTCGATGCTGCTCGCAGTGGTGATCGCTGCCGGGCTCCGGGACAGCGCCCGGGATGGCGCGTCCTCATCCTGGGCGGCTCGGGTGGGCGCGCCGGCACGGCCCCACGGCCCCGACGAGCTCACCGGCCCCGACGAGCTCACCGGCCCCGACGAGCTCACCGGTCTCGACGAGCTCGTCGCCCGAGCCTGCTCGGACTGGGACCCGGCGGTGCGCCTGGCTGGCCAGCTCCGCAGTGCGTCCCGGCTCGTCGTCGTCGCGAGCGGGCTCTGCGAACCGGCCGGTCTCGAGATCGGGTTGAAGATCGCAGAGACGGCGTCGATCCCGACCGAGGCGTACTCGGCCGTGGAGCTCCTCCACGGGCCCCTCGCTGCCGTCGACGCCCGGACCGAGGTCCTCCTCGTCGAGGGTGACCGAGCGGGAGCCGTCGACACCGAGGCAGTCCGCGCCCGCCTCGCCCAGCTCGGCGTGCGTCCACTGGTGCTCCGTTCCGGCTCCGGGCCGCTCTCGCCTGAACGGGTTCCGGCTCTCGCCGCGCCGTTCGTGGCGGTCGTGCGCGGCCAGCAGCTGGCGCTTGCGCTGGCTGAGGCGCGCGGCCTGGACCCCGACCGACCTCGCGGTCTTGCCAAGGTGACGAGCGTGGGTTGAGGGCGAGCCGTGTGCGACCGCACTCGGCCCGCGTGGGAGGATGGATCTGCGTATCCGGTCGTCCGAGCGAGCGCTCTCGGACACGAGCTCGGGAGGGAGTGGGGGGATGCAGATGCACCCGACATCCGAGGTGACGAGGCGGTTCGCCGCTGACGCCCGGCCCGTCCGACGCCAGGGCGGGCCCGAGGCCGGCGAGCGGCGGAAGCGTCGGCGCTCCCGTGCGGGGCGGCTCGTGGCGGCCCTCGTGGCGGGCGGGCTCGTACTCAGTGCCTGCTCGAGCCACCCGAGCAGCGCCACCACGACCACGACCACGACCGGGCAGACGACTCCGGTCGCGGGCGGCACCGCCTACTTCGCCGAGCAGCCCAACTCCGCGGCGTTCTACACCTTCCCGCTCACCCCCCCGAACATCGGCAGCCTCTACACCATCACCCAGTTCCAGAACCTGCTCTGGCGCCCGCTCTACTGGTTCGGGAACAACGGCGCACCGACGATGGACCCGGCCCGGAGCCTCGCGGACCCCCCCACCTACCTCGACGGCGGCCGGGCCGTCGCGATCCGGCTCAAGGCCTGGCACTTCTCGAACGGCGCGCCGCTCACCGCCGGGGACGTGGTGTTCTGGCTCAACCTGTTGAAGGCGGAGAAGGACAACTGGAGCGCGTACGTGCCGGGGGACTTCCCCGACAACGTCACCTCCGCGACCGTGGTCAACCCCCGGATGCTGGTACTGCACCTGAACGGCTCCTACGGCGCCAACTGGTTCACCGACAACGAGCTGAGCCAGCTCATCCCCCTCCCCGCCGCCTCCTGGGACCGAAGCGGTCCCTCGACTCGGGGCAGCTGCTCGACGACGGTGGTCTCGAGCTCGGGCTGTGCGGCGGTGTACCGCTACCTCACCCACGAGGCCGGCCTCTACGCCTCCTACGCCACGAACCCGCTCTGGAAGGTGGTGGACGGCCCCTGGGAGATCAGCGCCTACCAGACCGACGGCTACCTCGAGCTCTCCCCGAACCCGGACTACCCCGGGCGAAAGCCCCACCTCGCGCACCTCGTCGAGGAGCCCTTCACCTCGCCGACCGCAGAGCTGAACGAGCTGCTCGCCGGCAAGGTGGACTACGGCTACCTCCCGCCGGAGGACTTCGCCGTCGAGAGCCGCCTCGCCGCCCTCGGCTACCGGGTGGTGCCCACCTACTCCTGGTCGGTCAACTTCATCCCGATCAACTTCGACAACCCGACCGTCGGGGTGCTGTTCCGCCAGCTCTACCTCCGCCAGGCCATGCAGGAGCTCGTCAACCAGCCCGGCTTCATCACCGCCGCGTTCCACGGCGCAGCCGCCCCCGACGACGGCCCGGTGCCGCTGCGCCCGGCGAACCCCTACGTGAGCTCGCTCGAGCGCCAGAATCCCTACCCCTACGACCCGACCGCCGCGGCGGCCACCTTGCGTGCGCACGGCTGGAGCGTGCGCCCGGGGGGGACGACCAGCTGCACCCGGCCGGGGAGCGGCCCGAGCGACTGCGGGGCGGGCATCGCGCCGGGCACGCCGCTCCAGTTCTCCCTCGACTACTACAACGGCCAGCCGGGCCTCGAGACGGAGATGACCTTCCTGCGCTCGAGCTTCGCCCAGGCGGGCATCGCCCTCGCGATCAAGGGCGAGCCGCTCCCCACCCTCAACGCGAGCTACTTCAAGTGCAGCCCCCACCAGGCCGGCTGCACCTGGCAGATGGTCCAGGGGGGACTGTCGTGGACCTTCCTCCCGGACTACTACCCGACCTCCGCGGAGTTCCTCTCCTCCGCCGGGTCGTCCAACTCCGGGAGCTACGCGAGCGCAACCGCGGACCGGCTCATCGCGGCCAGCCACACGGGCTCGCTCTCGGCGCTCTTCGCGGCCGAGGACTACCTGGCAAAGGACCTGCCGGTGCTCTGGCTCCCGGTGCCGGCGACCCTCACGGTGGTGCGGGACTCCCTCGGTGGGACCGAGCCGAACGACCCCTTCTTCGGGCTGTACGCCTCGCAGTGGTACTTCACCAAGTGAGGGGGAGCGGGTCCGCGGTGGGCGCGAGGGAGGCAGGGAGCGCGGGGAAGGCGAGGTCGCAGACGGAGGGTTCCCCCGCAGCCCGAAGTGAGCCACGCCCGGTCCCTGGCTAGCCTTGGAGCCGTGGACGACACGGTCACCGACCTGGATCGTGGCGCGTCCGGGTCGCCCGGCGAGCCCAGGATGGCTGGTTTCGCACGCGCCGACCTGCTCCAGACGGAGCGGGCGCCGGCGGCACTCGGGGCCGACGGAGACCGGGATGCCGCCGGGGAGGCCGCTCCCGCAGCGAAGCCACGGGCTCGGGCCAGGTTGCGACCCGAGCGGACCCGGGCGGACTTCCTCGTGTGCCGGGTGCTCTGTGTGCCGACGGAGCAGAAGGTGGGGGAGGACGAGGTCTACTCGCTCTTCAGCGGTTCGATCCTGCTCTCCGCGCTGCGCTGCCTGCTCACCTACGTCTTCCTCCCGATCCTCACCCCGGTCCTCGGCGTGGCTGCCGGCGTGGGACCGGCGATCGGGATCCCGCTGTCGATCGTGGCGCTCTACTTCGACGTGCGGGGGATGCGTCGGTTCTGGCTGGCGAACCATCGTTGGC
>JAKARG010000297.1 GCA_021819345.1 Actinomycetes bacterium
CCCCCTGTCCCTCGTAGCCGTGCGGGAGCAGCAGCGTGAGCCCCGAGCGCTGTCCCCACTTGATCTCGGCTGCAGCGAGGAACTGGTCGACGATCACTTGGGCGCCGTTGACGAAGTCGCCGAACTGCGCCTCCCAGGCCACGAGCGCGTCACGCTGCACAAGCGAGTAGCCGTACTCGAAGCCGAGCGCCGCGTACTCCGAGAGGAGCGTGTCGTAGATCGAGAAGCGTCCGGCCGGACCGTCGAGCCCTTCCCCCAGACCCTGGAGGGGAACGTACTCGACCCCGGTCAGGTGGTCGACGAGCACAGCGTTGCGGTGCCCGAAGGTCCCCCGGCGGGTGTCCTGGCCGGCGACCCGGACGTCGTGGCCCTCGAGCAGCAGGGTCCCGTAGGCGAGCATCTCCCCGAGAGCCCAGTCCACCTCCCCGCCGGCCCACAGCTTCGCCCGGTTGTCGAACACCCGGACCAACTTGGGGTGGACACTGAAGCCCTCGGGGACCCGCTCGAGGGCAGCGACGACCCGCGCCAGGACCTCTGCCCCGACCCCGGTCCGGATCGCCGGGAGAACCGGGGCGGGGGCAGGCGGTGGCGGGAGCGCGGCCGGCTTGGGAGGGGCGGAGGCTCGGGTCTGGTCGAGGGCCTCCTGCAGCCGCCGGGAGAAGTCGGCGAGCGCATCCTCGGCCTCGTCCAAGGTGAGGACGCCTCTTCGCACGAGAGCCTCGGTGTAGAGCTTGCGGACGCTGCGGTGCTCCTTGATGAGCTGGTAGAGCAGGGGCTGGGTGAGCGACGGGTCGTCCTGCTCGTTGTGGCCGTAACGGCGGTAGCAGACCATGTCGATCACGACGTCTTTGTGGAACTCCTGGCGGAAGGCGAAGGCCAGACGGGCGACCCTCACGCAGGCCTCGGGGTCGTCGCCGTTCACGTGGAGCACCGGCGCCTGGACCATCTTCGCCACGTCGGTGGCGTAGACCGAGGAGCGGGCCGACTCCGGGTTGGTGGTGAAGCCGAGCTGGTTGTTGATGACCAGGTGGACGGTCCCGCCGGTCTCGTAGGCCGGCAACGCGGACATGTTCAGGGTCTCGGCGACGACCCCCTGGCCGGCGAAGGCTGCGTCGCCGTGGACGAGCAGCGGCAGCACGGGGTGCCCGGCGTCGGGGGTCGAAGCCTGCGCCTGGTCCTGGTAGGCGCGCGCCATGCCCTCGACGACCGGGTCCACCGCCTCCAGGTGGGACGGGTTGGAGGCGAGGGTCACCTCGATCGGCGACCCGGAACGACCGGTGAACTTCCCGGTGAAGCCCTTGTGGTACTTGACGTCGCCCGAGCCCTGGACGGTGCCCGGGTCGATGTTCCCCTCGAACTCCTCGAACAGCTCCCCGTAACCCTTGCCGACGATGTTGATGAGCACGTTGAGCCGTCCACGGTGCGCCATCCCGATCACCGACCGGGTCAACCCGGCGACAGCGGCGTCGTCGAGGATGGCGTCGAGGATGGCGATCGCCGACTCCCCGCCTTCGAGCCCGAAGCGCTTCTGGCCGATGTACTTGGTGTTGAGGAACTGCTCGAGAGCCTCGGCGGCGTTCAGTCGGCCGAGGATCCAGCGGTGCTCGTCAGAGGTGAGGTCGTGCGACACCCCTTCGACGTGGCGCTGGATCCAGCGCTTCTCGGCCGGTTCCATGATGTGGCCGTACTCCACCCCGACGGTCCGGCAGTATGCGTCGCGGAGCAGCGCGAGGAGGTCCGACAGCTTCAGGCGGTCGTAGCCGGCGAGCCCGTTGACGATGAACTGCCGGTCGAGGTCCCAGACCGTGAGGCCGTAGGTCGCCATGTCGAGCTCGGCGGGGACCACCGGCTCCTTCCAGTCGAGCGGGTCCAGGTGGGCGATCAGGTGCCCGCGGACCCTGAACATGTTGATCAGAGTGTCGACTTCGATCTGCTTGTGGACGTGGGCCAGGCCCGCCTCGCCGGGTCCGAGGGCGTTGTGGTCCCGGCCGGCGCGGGCGGGCTCGACCGGCAGCCCGAACGCCTTGAACACCCGGTCGTAGAAACCGGCCTCGCCGGCGAGGAGGGACTCGAGGTGCGCGAGGAACAGGCCCGACTCGGCCCCCTGGATGATGCGGTGGTCGTAGGTGGAGGTCACGGTGACCACCTTGGAGACGCCCAGCTCGGCGAGGACCCGCTCGTCGGCTGCCTGCCATTCAGCCGGGTAGCCGATCGCCCCCACGCCGATTATCGCCCCCTGCCCCGGCATCAACCGGGGGACGGACCCGACGGTGCCGATCGTCCCCGGGTTGGTGATGGTGACCGTCGCCCCGGCGAAGTCGTCCGCCCCGATCCTGTTGGTGCGCACCTTGCGGACCAGCTCCTCGTAGGCCAGCCAGAACCCCCGGAAGTCGAGACGGTCTGCCTCCCGCACCACCGGCACCATCAGGGTGCGGCTCCCGTCGGGCCTCTCGACGTCGACTGCGAGGCCGAGCCCGACGTGGTCGTGGCGGGCCACCGAGGGGGTCCCCTTCGGGTCGTCGGGGTCGGGGGCGACGAAGCTCGAGTTGAGCACCGGAACGGCACGCAGGGCCTCCACCACTGCGAAGGCGATCAGGTGGGTGAAGCTGACCTTGCCTGCGGTCCCGCTCCGGGAGAGCTCCTCGTTGAGCAGTCGGCGGTTGACCTCGAGGAGCCGAGCGGGCACCACCCGGAAGCTCGTCGCGGTGGGGACCCCGAGGCTCGCCTGCATGTTGGCAACCACCCGGGCGGCGGCACCCCTGAGGGGGGAGACGAGCCCGCCCGCCGCGGGCCCGGCGCCGGACGCCGGCCCGCCCGCCGGCGACCCGGGCGGGCTGATCGCCGGCCGCCCCCCAGCGCTCGGGGGCTCCGCCGGGCCGCCAGACTCCGCCGGGCCGCCAGACGGGGCCGGGCCGCCAGGCGGGTTCGGGCCGTCGGGTGGGGCCGCTCCGAGCGGTCCCGGCGCTCCTGCTCCCACCGGGGTCGGGACCGAGGGCGCGACCGCAGCCGCCGCCGCAGCCAACGCCCCGGAGGCGTCGACGCCGAGCGACGGACGGGCCAGGTTCACCCCCCCGGGGCGGTACCCCTCGAAGAACTCCCGCCAGCTCGGGCTGACCGACTCCTCGTCGGCGCGGTACTGCTCGTACATCTCGTCGACGAGCCACGCGTTCGGGCCGAACAGCTCACGATCTGCGACATTGTCTGGCACCCTCCCAGAGTAGGCGTGGCTGGGGGGATCGTCCCCGAGCGCTAGGTCCCCGGGTGCCAGATCCCCGGGTGCCAGGTCCCCGGGCGCCAGCCGGCAGACTGGGGCGGTGGCCCCCCAGTTCGTCTTCACGATGCGCAACCTCCGACGCTTCTACCCCCCCGATCGCGAGGTCCTCCGGGGGATCAACCTCTCCTTCTATCCGGGGGCGAAGATCGGGGTGATCGGCGCCAACGGATCCGGCAAGTCCTCGCTGCTCGCGATCATGGCCGGGATCGACGACGGCTACAGCGGCGAGGCCCGCCTCACCCCGGGCACGAGCGTCGGCCACCTCCCCCAGGAGCCGCAGCTCGACCCGGACAAGGACGTGGCCGGCAACGTGGGCGACGGGGTGGCGGCGACCAGGGCGCTGCTGGATCGCTTCAACGCGGTGTGCGCGGCCATGGGGGAGCCCGACGCCGACTTCGACGCCCTCCTCGCCGAGCAGTCCGAGCTCCAGGACCGGATCGACGCCGCAAACGCCTGGGACCTCGACCGCACCTTGGAGATCGCCATGGACGCCCTGCGCCTGCCGCCGGGCGACGCCGACGTCACGACCCTCTCGGGAGGGGAGCGCCGGCGGGTGGCCCTCTGCCGGCTGCTGCTCTCCCGCCCTGACCTCCTCCTGCTCGACGAGCCCACCAACCACCTCGACGCCGAGTCGGTCGCCTGGTTGGAGCGGACCCTCCAGGACTACCCGGGGACCGTCGTCGCCGTCACCCACGATCGCTATTTCCTGGACAACGTCGCCGGGTGGATCCTCGAGCTCGACCGGGGGGCCGGGATCCCCTGGGAGGGCAACTACTCGTCCTGGCTCGAGCAGAAGCAGGCCCGCCTCGCCGCCGAGGAGAAGGCGGACCGCTCCCGCCAGCGGACCCTCGAGCGCGAGCTCGAGTGGATCCGCATGTCCCCCAAGGCCCGCCAGAGCAAGGGCCGGGCACGCATCAACGCCTACGGCGCCCTCGTCGCCGAGGCCGAGTCGGCCGAGCGGCGCGCCGAGCGACTGGAGATCCTGATCCCGCCGGGGCCCCGCCTCGGCGACCAAGTGGTCACCGCCGAGCACGTGAGCAAGGGCTTCGGGGACCGCCTGCTGATCGATGACCTCTCCTTCCTCCTCCCACCCGGGGGGATCGTCGGGGTGATCGGGCCGAACGGTGCGGGAAAGACCACGCTCTTCCGCATGATCGTCGGGGAGGAGGCACCAGACAGCGGGGAGCTCGGGGTCGGGGCGAGCGTGTCGCTGGCCTACGTCGACCAGTCCCGCGACGCCCTGCGCGCCGAGCGGAGCGTCTACGACGAGATCACCGGCGGCGTCGACCGGCTGGTGGTCGGGGGCAGGGAGGTCCAC
>JAKARG010000298.1 GCA_021819345.1 Actinomycetes bacterium
AATGCCGTTCTTCTTGTCGGCTCTGGTCCAGCCACGCGCGAGGGTGAAGATGCCGTACTGACGGCCGACCTCGACGGCTTCCTCGAAGGTGAGCTCCGTTCCGCTGCCGCCCAGTCTCTCGTTCACCAACTCCTCAAGCGCGGCAGTCTCCGTGCCGGCCTCGAGGACCTGCCGGAAGATGTGGCCGCTCCCCATGTCAGCTCGGAACGGCCCACCGTCGCACACGATCACCCACGGGATGCCGAGCGCGACGAGGAGGGCCAGCACAGAGGTGAAGTGCTTCTCGCCTCCGACCGAGAAGAACTCGAGGTGGAGCCGCCTGGGCGCACCGAGCGCGCGTGCCGTCTTGCTCTCCTCGAACCACACGGGAAACGCCCCAAGCTCGGTCTCACCTTCGACGAGAATGGCGCCGGCAGCGAACAGCAGGGCGCGGGCATCTGCCGACAGCGAGAACTCTCGGATGATGCGCGCCCGCAGCTGCTCATCTGGCGTCGCGCCGTCCGCGGCGCCGGAGCACCGCCGAAGGGTGGTCGCGCCGTTCGAGCGGGAGAGCCGAACCAGACCTGCCAGGTCCTCGGGCCTCTCCATGGGCACCAGGTACGGCGAATGGGTGATGACGAGGAACTGTCCCGGTGCCTCCCGTACGCGTGCAGCGAGAAGACGCTGCCACGCGGGGTGAAGGTTGAGCGCCGGCTCGTCCAGAACTACCAGCCGGTCATCGGAGTCGGCGACCGCCTCGGCGAGCACCAGCGCCTCCCACACTCCGGCGCCCGTCAGGGTGGCCGGAAGCTCCCAGGGGTCCTCGGCCGAGCCCTCGCCGATCACGACGGTGATGGCGAACTCCGGGTTGGGCTCCGTCGCCGGCTCTTCCGGAACGGCACCGTAGGGCAGCGAGGACTGAGGAGGCCTGCTGCTCGGCACGACCGCCTCGAAGCAGACGTCCAGCCGGCGCCCGGGGGCGAAGGTCTCGAACATGCCGCGAATCCGCTCGAAGCGCTGCCGCTCGCTACCGTCGCCATTCTTCAAGTGGAACAGCCGCAGCGGAAGCGTGGATGGTTCCCAGTTGAGGTCCGCCCGGCTGAGCTGGCCGAGCGAGTAGCGGCCGATCGGCAGAGGACGGCCCTCCGTATCCGCGCCGCGCAGCTGCTCTCCGATCACCACAACACCGCGGCGAACGATCAGCCGCAGCACCGAAGCCAGGGAGAACGCCCGGTTGGGCAGCGCCCACGAAGAGGTCAGCCCGATCATCTCGCCAAAGCGCCTGTGAGGCTCAAGGTCGCGGTCGAAGTGCCCACCTCCGCCCTGCACGAGCAGCTCGACCACCTCGCCCGGCTCAGGACACAAGTTTCCGAGAGAGAATTCTGGTAGTGGCGACGGGAGTTCCGGAGTTGGCGTCCCAGTGGAGGCGATGCCGAAGAGTGCCTGCGCAACGTCCACGGTCTGGAACTGCGCGCGACCGCCTCCGGTGGCATCGTCCATAGTGATGATCCCGTGCCTGCCATAGCGGTCCGCCAACATCCAGCGGTAGGCCTTGCCGCCGTGACGGAACTCGTAGGCCACCTGCCACGGGGCATGAGCGGCACCGGGATGGTCGAGGATGAGAGACCCGCTCATGAGAGGCGACAGCCGCTTGGGAGTCACCTGCTCAAGTGCCCATTGTGCCAGCACCGGTCCATCCTGCTGGCGTCGGCCGCTCCGACTCAGCACCGTGGAGAGGATCGCCGACTGCACGAAGCAGGTCAGCTGCTCCCGCTCGGAGGCGCTCGTGAGCTCGATACCGAGCTTGACCTTGAGCGGCTGGCCGACCGCCGCGCCTCGGTACCGGGCGGCGACATACGAAGAGAGGATCCCTTGAGGAGAGTGCGGATCCGGGACAACCTGAGGTGCTCGCTCCTCGACCCAGTCGAGAGCAGTGGCGACGAGGGTGAAAAGGCGAGCCAGGTTGGTCTTCCCGGACCCGTTCGGTCCCACGATGGTCGTCAGGCTGGGATCGATCTGATCCAGTTCGAGGTGGTCGAAGGAGAACAGGTTGTCGATGACCAACCTGGTCAGCTTCATCTCTGCCGCCCTCGACAGGTCGTCCTGCGGGATGACCGGCCGCTACGGGAAGTCACCGGTCGCTCCGGGCCCGGCGGTACACCCGGCTGGCGTAGAGGTCCATCAGCACCTGGCGGAACTCCTCGTCGTCGAGGATCCGCTTGAAGATCGCCTCGTTCTCGTCCATGCGGGAGACGACGGTGTCGAGGAAGCGGTGGTCGAAGACGAGGCGGAAGTTCTCCAGCGTGTTGCTACGTGCCTGGTCGACGACGTCGGCATCGGCGGCCCAGGTCTCTTCGAACTGGTCGAACAGCAGCTGGTCGCGCTCGTCGAGGGCGAGCCCGAAACGCTCGTTGAGCTCCTCGACGATCTCGGAGAGGTGCTCGAGCTGCGGGTCGCTCTGGCGGCCCCGACCCTCGCCGAAGATGGTGCTGACCTCGCCGTCGTCGGCGTCCAACGAAAGCGAGCCCTCGAAGGTCATCTCGGTCTTCAAGTGGGTGAGCTCGACCTCGGTGCCGAGATCGAGCCGCTCGACGCTGGTCGCGTCCCGCAGGCGGGAGGCGAGCGCCCGGCAGTAGGTGTAGTCGCGTTCGAGCTTCGTGTCGCCGAAGCTGACCACCTGGGACAAGAACGAGTAGGTGCGCACGAACTTGTCCAGCGCGTCCTTGAACCCCAGGCGGTCCTCTTCGCCAAGCGCGCCGAACCGCTCCACCGCCGAATCGAGCGCCGCGTAAACCCGGCCGTGGGCCTTGGCGTCGCCGGCCAGCAGCAGGGCGACGGTCGCCTCGATCTCCTCGGGCCGGAGCACGTCGAAGTCGTCCAGGCGCCGCCGCGTGTCGAAGAGAAGGTTCGGGTCGGTGGGCGGTGCGACGGTCCGGCCGTAGTAGGGCTCGAAGGCAGCCACGATGTCCTCGGTCTCGTTTCGAAAGTCGAGGACGAAGGTGTCGGCCTTGTTGGGGTGGATGCGGTTCAGCCGGGAGAGCGTCTGCACCGCGTTCAAGCCCGTGAGCACCTTGTCCACGTACATAGTGTGGAGGAGGGGCTGGTCGAAGCCGGTCTGGAACTTCTCCGCCACGATGAGCACCTGGTAGTCGGTGGTGGCGAAGCGCTCGGCGGTCTGTGCCTCAGGAAAGCCGTTCATGGCGGCTTCTGAGTAGCTGAGGTCGTGCTCGTCGATCACCCGGCCCGAGAAGGCCACCAGGGCAGCAAGGTCCGTGTAGCCCTTCTTGGCGATGTAGGCGTCGATTGCCTGCTTGTAGTGCACGGCGTGAAGACGGGAGGAGGTGACCACCATCGCTTTGGCCTGTCCGGCGATCTTGGCCGCAGTGTGGGTGCGGAAGTGCTCGACGATGATCTCGGCCTTCTGGGCCAGGTTCGAGGGGTGGAGCGAGACGAACCGGGCGATCTCGCGCCTGGCCTTGGGTGCCTCGTAGAGGGGGTCGTTCTCGACGGCCTTCTCGATCCGCCAGTAGGTCTGGTAGGTGACGTAGTTGGCCAGGACGTCCAAGATGAAGCCCTCCTCGATCGCCTGGCGCATCGAGTAGAGGTGGAACGGCTCGTACTTGCCCGTCTCCGGGTTGAGCGTGCCGAACATCTCGAGGGTCCGGGCCTTGGGCGTCGCGGTGAAGGCGAGGAACGAGAGGTTCTGTTGCCGGCCCCGAGCCCCGACCGCCTTGGCCAGGGCCTCTTCCACCGGGTCGATGGCTTGTGCGATGAAGCCGGCGTCTTCGGCTTCTGCGGCGGTGAGCTCGGTCTCTTCCGTCGTACCGAGCACGAGGCGCAGGTCCTTGGCGGCCTCGCCGGTCTGGGAGGAGTGCGCCTCGTCGACGATCACGGCGTAGCGCCGAGCCGGCAGCCCCGAGATCTTGTCCAAGACGAAGGGGAACTTCTGGAGCGTGGTCACGATGATCCGGGCCTGCTCGCCGGCCAGGGCGTCGGCGAGCTGGGCCGAGTCCCGGTCGATCTTCACCACCACGCCCCGGGTGTGCTCGAACTGGTAGATGGTCTCCTGGAGCTGGCGGTCGAGGACCACCCGGTCGGTGATCACGACCACCTTGTCGAAGACTTTGCGATCGCTGTCATCGTGGAGGGAGGAGAGCCGGTGCGCCATCCAGGCGATCGTGTTCGACTTGCCCGAGCCCGCCGAGTGCTCCACGAGGTAGCTGTGCCCTGCCCCGTACTCTCGGGCGTGGGCTTCGAGGGCGAGCACAGCGTCCCACTGGTGGAAGCGGGGGAAGACGACGCGCTCGGCCGCCCTCCGGGCTGCCGGGCTTCCTTGGGTGGGCCGCTCGACGTGGATGAAACGGGCAAGGAGGTCCATCCAGGCGTCTCGTGTCCACACCCGTTCCCACAGGTACGAGGTGCGATGCCCAGAAGGGTTCGGCGGGTTCCCTGCACCACCGTCGTGGCCGAGGTTGAACGGCAGGAACTGGGTGGCCTGGCCGGCCAGCTTCGTCGTCATCGCCACTCGGTCCGGGTCGACGGCGAAATGCACGAGCGCTCGGCGAGCCAAGGTGACATTCGCCGGGTCCCGGTCGCTTCGGTACTGGCCGATG
>JAKARG010000299.1 GCA_021819345.1 Actinomycetes bacterium
TCCGATCTCTCCGGGGTGCCCTCGCCGTCGACGACCACCCACCGCTCGGGGTCCTCTGCTGCAAGAGCTGCGAAGCCCTGCTCCACCTTGTCGAAGAACTCCCGGCCCGCCTCCTCCAGCCGGTCGCCTCCCCCTCTCCCCGCCTGCCGGGCGGCCGCCACCGCCGCTCGGACCCCGAGGAGCACCACCAGGTCGGGTTCGCGGCCGGCGGACGCCCAAGCCGAGAGCGAGCGCAGGTCCTCCACCGCCAGCCCACGCCCCCAGCCCTGGTAGGCGAGGGTCGAACCGGAGAACCGATCGCAGACCACGTCACGACCCGAGCGCAGGCTCGGCTCGATCAGCGCGGCGACGTGCTCGGCGCGCGCCGCAAGCATGAGCAGCGCTTCGGCACGGGGTTCGAGGCCGGCGTTGGCCGGATCGAGCAGCAGGCGCCGGATGGCCTCGCCCACCGGGGTCCCGCCGGGCTCCCGGGTGAGGACAGCGTCGAGGCGAGCGGCGAGCAACGCCGCCTGGGTCGACTTGCCGCTGGCCTCCCCGCCTTCGAGCACGACCAAGCGACCCGGCCTCACCGGTGGGCTCAGCTACCTCTCTCGGCCGCCGACCGGGGAGCGGCCTTCTTCGCCGTCGCCCGGGGAGCGGCCTTCTTCGCCGTCGCACGCGACGCCGCCTTCTTCGTGGACGCGGCCTTGCGCACCGGAGCCCCGGCGCTCGAGGCTCCCGCCGTCTTCTTCGCTCCACCGGCCCGGGAGGCGGTGCCAGCAGCGCCTTTCCCCGTCGAGCCGCGCGCCACAGCAGCCCTCTTCTTCGCCGGCGAGCCGGCCGCGCGCCGATCGGCGAGCAGCTCCGCCGCTCGTTCCGGGGTGATCGTCTCGACGCTGTCTCCCTTTCGGAGCGAAGCGTTGGTCTCACCGTCGGTCACGTAAGGACCGAAGCGACCGTCCTTGAGCAGGATCGGCGCCCCCGTGGTCGGGTCGGCGCCCAGCTCGCGCAGTGGCTCGGCGCTCCGCTGGCCCCGGCGCTGCTTCGGCTGGGCGAACAGGGCGAGGGCCTGCTCCAAGGTGACGTCGAACAGCGCCTGCTCGCTGTCGAGGGAGCGAGAATCGGTCCCCTTCTTGAGGTAGGGGCCGTAGCGGCCGTTGGTCGCCACGATCTCCTCACCACTCGTCGGGTCGGTGCCGACGGTGCGCGGCAGGGTGAGCACCCGGAGCGCCTCGTCCAGGGTCACGCTACGGGGGTCCATCCCCGAGAGCAGCGACGCCGTCCGCGGCTTGGCCCCCTCTTCGCCCTCGCCGAGCTGGACGTAGGGACCGAACCTCCCTGCCTTCATCACGACCGGCAGCCCGGTGGCCGGGTCGTCACCGAGGACCCGGTCGGTAGAGCCGAGGGCGAGCAGCTCCTCGGCTCGCTCGGCGGTCAGCTCGTCGGGAGCGAGATCCTCGGGAACCGGAGCGCGATCCTCCCCGCGCTGCACGTAGGGGCCGTAGCGGCCGACCCGCAGCACGATCGGCTGCCCGTCGGCCGCCTCGCCGACCGGTATCGAGTTGATCTCCCGGGCGTCGATCTCGGCCAGCTGGTCGGAGACCAGGTGCTTGAGGCCGAGGCCGGCCGATCCGACCCGGACCCCGCCGGATGGCGCCGGGCCGTCCCCGCCGGCGGCGGCCCCGCCTCCGACGGTCCCGAAGTAGAACCGGGTCAGCCAGGGGACCGGCTCTTCGGCACCCCGGGCGATCTCGTCGAGGTCCTCTTCCATCCCGGCGGTGAAGCCGTAGTCCACCAGCTCGGCGAAGTGCTGCTCGAGGAGGGT
Organism: Actinomycetes bacterium; assembly: GCA_021819345.1. Taxonomy (GTDB): domain Bacteria; phylum Actinomycetota; class Acidimicrobiia; order Acidimicrobiales; family Palsa-688; genus JAKAQB01. The sequence goes on from JAKARG010000299.1 coordinate 1,805, forward strand.
GATCACCGCGAAGCTGGTCCAGGACGGGACCAGTGCGGTCCCCTTCTTCCAGGCGTACCCGCGGTCTTGGATCGTCTGCATGATCGACGCGTAGGTGGAGGGCCGACCCACCCCGAGGTCCTCGAGCGCCTTTACGAGCGAGGCCTCGGTGTAGCGCGCCGGGGGGCTCGTGGCGTGGCCCGCCGCCTGGAGGGCGATCGTGTCGAGGGGGTCACCCGGCTCCAGCACCGGCAGGCGCACCTCCCGGTCCCCGAGCTCGGCTTCGGGGTCGTCGGAGCCCTCCACGTAGGCCCGGAGGAAGCCGGGGAAGCTGATCGTCCGACCGCTCGTCGCCAGCTCCACGTCCTCGCCGGCGACGCTCGTCGCCCCGAGGCGCACCGAGACGGCGCGCCCCACGGCGTCGGACATCTGCGAGGCGACGGTGCGCATCCACACCAGCTCGTAGAGGCGGCGCAGGTCGCCGGAGAGACCGGTCTGCTCGGGGGTGCGAAAGGCCTCCCCCGCCGGCCGGATCGCCTCGTGGGCCTCCTGGGCGTTCTTCACCTTCTTGTCGTAGCGGCGCGGCTCCGAGGGGACGTAGCGGTCGCCGTAGAGCGCCCGGGCCTGGGATCGGGCCGCTTCCATCGCCTGGCTCGACAGCGTCGTCGAGTCGGTCCTCATGTAGGTGATGAAGCCGGCCTCGTAGAGGTCCTGGGCGACCCGCATGGTCCGCGCCGAGCTGAAGCGCAGCTTGCGGCCTGCCTCCTGCTGCAGCGTGGAGGTCATGAACGGAGCTGCGGGCGACCTCCTCCAGGGCTTCTCCTCGACGTTGCGGACGCTGAAGTCCCGGTCCTGGAGGCGCCCGACCAGGGCCTGGGCAGCCGGCTCGTCGAGGCGCACCACCCCGTCGTGGGAGAGGCTGCCGTCCTCGGAGAAATCCCTCCCCGTCGCGAGGCGCGCTCCGTCGAGGGAGACGAGGGTGGCCGGGAACGTCCCCGAGCGCTCCTCGGGCAGGCCGTCGCCACGACGCTCGAAGGTCCCCGTGAGGTCCCAGTACTCCGCCGCCCGGAAGCGCATCCGGGCGCGCTCGCGCTCGACGAGCAGGCGGGTCGCCGGAGACTGCACCCGGCCGGCGGAGAGGTTGCGCATCACCTTCTTCCACAGCACCGGCGACACCTCGTAGCCGTAGAGCCGGTCGAGGATCCGCCGGGTCTCCTGGGCGTCCACCAGCCGGCGGTCGAGGTCCCGGCTCTCCTCGACCGCCCTCTCGATCGCCTGGCGGGTGATCTCGTGGAACACCATCCGCTTGACCGGGACCCGCGGGGCGAGCACCTCGAGCAGGTGCCAGGCGATCGACTCGCCCTCGCGGTCCTCGTCGGTCGCGAGGTACAGCTCGCTCGCGTCGGCGAGCAGGCCCTTCAGCTTGCGGACCTGCTCCCGCTTGTCGGGGGTCACGACGTACAGCGGCTTGAAGTCGTTGTCGACGTCGACCCCGAGTCGGGCCCACGGCTCGCCCTTGTAGGCCGCCGGCACGTCCGCAGCGTTGCGCGGCAGGTCGCGGATGTGGCCGATGGAGCTCTCGACGAGGAAGTCGGGCCCGAGGAACCCCGCGATGGTGCGCGCCTTGGCGGGTGACTCGACGATGACGAGGGGTCTGGGCATGGCGGTAACCCGGAGCCTACGAGCCCGGAGGGCGTCTGTCGTCGTTGGGGCCGCCTCCGGGCCCGTCGGTCCCGGCCCCGGTCCCCCCGGGTCGCGAAGCGTCGGGCCCCTCACCGTCGAGCTCGACCAGGCGGGCCCTCACCCCGAGGAGCGCCTCGACGATCTCGCCGCTCTCGGAGCGGACGTAGCTCTCGATGGCGGCCACGAGGACCTCTCGGTGGCTCTCGGACGCCACCCCCGGCCTTCCCGAGGCTCCACCGGCAGCCCGGGTCGCCGCCGAGGACGCAGCGGCGGTCGCGACCTCGAGGCCCTTGGTGCGTCGCTTGGAGAAGGCGATCCCGGCGAGGATCACGAGCCCGGCCACCACGGCGATGGCCACCCGGGCAGGGGTGTCGTTGCGAAGCGAGATCACCGCCGGCAGCACGAGCAGGCTGACCAGGTTCATCACCTTGATCAAGGGGTTGAGGGCCGGTCCGGCGGTGTCCTTGAACGGGTCGCCGACGGTGTCACCGATGACGGCAGCCTTGTGCGACTCGGACCCCTTGCCTCCCTCGTGGCCGTCTTCGATGTACTTCTTGGCGTTGTCCCACGCCCCACCCGAGTTGGACAGGAAGTTGGCCATGAGCTGGCCGGTGAGGATGGTGCCGGCGAGGAAGGCACCGAGCGCCAAGGGGCCGATGCCGAAGCCGACCACCACCGGCGAGAGGATGCCGAGCAGCGCCGGGGTGGCCAGCTCCCGCTGGGCCGCGGCGGTGCAGATGTCGATCACCCGGCCGTACTCCGGACGCTCGGTGCGGTCCATGATCCCGGGGTGCTCCCGGAACTGGCGGCGCACCTCCTCCACGACGGTGCCTGCCGAGCGCCCGACGGCGCGGATCGCCACCGAGCTGAAGATGAAGGCGATCGAGCCACCGATCAGCAGGCCGATCAGGATCCTCGGGTTGGCGACGTTGACGATCGTCTGGGGGATCCGCTGGTAGAGGGAGTTGCCGGTAGCGGAGATCCCGAGCTGCTGGGCGATGGTCTGCACGTAGCTCGAGAAGATCGCCACCGCGGCGAGGACGGCCGAGCCGATGGCGAAACCCTTGGTGATCGCCTTGGTGGTGTTGCCCACCGCGTCGAGGCTCACCATGATCCGCTCGGGC
>JAKARG010000300.1 GCA_021819345.1 Actinomycetes bacterium
GTCCAGCCCCACCACCCCCGGGCGGATCGCCTCCCACACGTCCAGGTACGGCGTGCCGGTCACCAGCACGTGGGCGCTGCCCACCCCTTGGGCCAGCCGCCACTCCTTGCTACCGGGGACTAGGTGGTCGACCAGCACCCCGAGGCGGGCCCCGGCGCCGGGCGCGTGGCGGGCGACCACCTCTCCCAGCACGTCGACGCCGTCGAGGCGCTCGACGACCACCCCCTCGACCCGGAGGTCGTCGCCCCAGACCTTCTCGACCAGCTCGGCGTCGTGCACCCCCTCGACGAGGATCCGCCCCGCTCGCGCGACCCTCGCCCGGCGGGTCCCGGGCGACAACGAGCCCGATGCGGTCGAAGCGGTGGCCGGCACAGGCGCCGGTGCGGGGGCGACCAGGTCGACGACCTCGCCGGCGATCGCGAAGGACCCGGGGTGAAGGTTGAACAGCCGCTCGAGCCCGGTGGCGTCCGAGCGCAGGACCACCGCCGGGCCCTCCAGTCGCACCACGGCGCCGCGAAAGCGCGACCCGAGGTGGGTGACGACCAGGCCCGGCTCGGCCGCCACCTTCTGCCGCTGCCTACCGGCCCGCCACTCGCCGTCGATCGGCCCCGACAGGATGCCACGACCGGCCCCTTGCCGCGGGCGGGGGGCGGGCTCGGCGGAACGGGCGCGCGTAGGAGGCTCTCGACGGGGCACTACGGCGACGGTACAGCAACCGGATCCGAGGCCCGGAGTGGGCCGCTCGCCGGCTCTGATCGCTAATGAAGATACCTACCATCTCATACCCGCATTGGACAAGCCTTGTGCACTCCGGCACAATGACTTTCGAGCGATCGATCCGTACCCCCCCCACGGATCTCGCTCTACGAAGGGACCCAGGCATCCCCCCCCGCCGGGTCCCTTCGTCGCGTCTGGGGTCGACTGGTCACGGCGGCGGCTGCGGGTCGGTAGCCTCCGTCGCCGTGCCCGAGATCTCACAGTCCCCGACCATCGACGGCGTCTGGGTGGTGGACCCCGAGCCCCACGGGGATGCCCGGGGCCGCTTCTACGAGACCTACCGGCGCTCCTGGTTCCCCGAGGGCAGGGAGATGGTGCAGGCGAACCGCTCGGAGAAGGCCGCCGGCGCCGTGGTCGGCCTGCACTACCACCTGCACCAGGCCGACTACTGGCAGGTCCCCCGCGGCGAGGCGAGAGTGGTCCTCCACGACCTGCGCGTCGGCTCGGCGACCGAGGGCGCGACCGCCACCCTGCTGCTGTCGGGAGCCAACTGCCGGGGCGTGTTCATCCCGCCGGGCGTGGCGCACGGGTTCGCCTCGCTCGACGAGCTGACCCTCACCTACCTGGTCGACCAGTACTACAACCCCGCCGACGAGCTGGGTGTGGCATGGGACGACCCGGACATCGCTGCCGACTGGGGCATCGCAGACCCGATCCTCTCCGAGCGCGACCGCCACAACCCCCGCCGCAGGGACATCCTGCCCGCCACCCGACCCCACGCCGGGCTGCGCCGCTGAAGCTTCGGCAAGACCGAGCTTCGGCAAGACTGTGCCCATGTCGAGCACCCCCACCGCCCTCGTCACCGGCATCACCGGCCAGGACGGGTCCTACCTGGCCGAGCTGCTCCTGGAGAAGGGATACCAGGTCGTCGGCCTCCACCGGCGGAGCAGCACGGTCACCTTCGAGCGCATCACGCACCTGATGGACCGGATCACCCTCGTCCCCGCCGACCTGCTCGACGAGGCGTCGATCATCCGGGTGCTGCGCGACCACCGGCCGAGCGAGGTCTACAACCTCGCTGCCCAGAGCTTCGTGCAGACCTCGTTCATCCAGCCGGTGCTCACCGGGGAGGTCACCGCCCTCGGGGTGACCCGCCTGCTCGACGCCATCCTGCTCACCGATCCGAGCATCCGCTTCTACCAGGCGAGCTCGAGCGAGATGTTCGGCAAGGTGGTCGAGGTGCCCCAGAGCGAGCGCACCCCCTTCCACCCCCGGAGCCCCTACGGGGTGGCCAAGTCCTACGGTCACTGGCTAACGGTCAACTACAGGGAGAGCTACGGGATGCACGCCAGCTCGGGCATCCTGTTCAACCACGAGAGTCCCCGACGCGGCCTCGAGTTCGTCACCCGCAAGGTGGCCTTCACTGCAGCGGCGATCTCCCTCGGGATGCAGAGCGAGCTGCGCCTCGGCAACCTCGACGCCCGGCGCGACTGGGGCTACGCCCCCGACTACGTGCAGGCGATGTGGCTCATGCTGCAGCAGGACAGCCCCGACGACTACGTGATCGCCACCGGCGAGACCCACTCGGTCCGGGAGCTGTGCGAGGTCGCCTTCGGGCACCTGGGCCTCGACTGGGAGCGCCACGTCGTCGTCGACGAGCAGTTCCTGCGCCCCGCAGAGGTGGACCTGTTGATCGGCGAGCCGAAGAAGGCGCGCACCAGCCTCGGCTGGGAGCCGAGGGTGGGCTTCGAGGAGCTGGTGCGAATGATGGTCGACGCCGACCTCGCCGCGCTCTCGGCGGCGGGAGCGGCCCCCGCCGGGGCCACCGGCTCGTGAAGGCCTGGCGGGTCGCCTTCGTCGCCCCGCGCTTCGGCCCCGGGGTGGTCGGGGGCTCCGAGGCCGTCACCCAGGAGATCGCCGTCGGCTTCGCCGGCCGCGGATGGGACGTCGAGGTCCTGACCACCTGCGCCACGGACCACTACAGCTGGCAGAACGCCCTACCCCCCGGCGCCAGCTGGGAACGGGGGGTGGTGGTCCGCCGCTTCCCCACCGTTGGTCAGTGGTCCGACGCCGCCCGGAGGACCCAGCTGCAGATCCAGGCAGACCGGGTCCCGAGCCTCGACGAGCAGCTCGACTGGCTCGGCTGGCGCTTCACCGTCCCCGGCCTCCACGACCACCTGGTCCGGCGCGGCGACGACTACGACGCCTTCGTGTTCTCCCCGTACCTGTTCTGGACCACGACGGTGTGCCTCCCGCAGGTCGCCGAGCGTGCCGTGTCCATCCCCTGCCTCCATGACGAGACCTACGCCCGCCTCGACGTCACCCGTCCGGCGCTCTCGGCCCCGGCCCGGGTGTGGTTCCTCTCCGAGCCCGAGCACCTCCTTGCCCACCGCCTGGCCCCGCTGCCCGCCGCCCACCGGGTCACCGGTGCCGGGGTCGACGTGCCCGCCGCCTACCATCCCGACGCCTTCCGGGAGCGCCACCACCTCGAGCGCCCGTTCCTCGCCTACATCGCACGGCGCGAGCCCGAGAAGGGCTGGGACTGGCTGCTCGGGCTCTACGGCGAGCTGCGAGCCTCCGGCGGACCCGAGGTCGACCTCGTCACCGCCGGGGTCGGGGAGGTCGTGGTGCCAGCCGCCCTGCGCGACCGGGTCATCGACCTCGGGAGGATCTCCGACGAGGAGCGCAACGACTGCATGGCGGCCGCGCTCGCCTCAGTCCAGGCGAGCCGGATGGAGAGCTTCTCGCGCACGACGATGGAGTCCTGGCTCGCCGGCACCCCGGTGCTCGCCGTCGAGGACGGGGAGGTGATCGCCTGGCACTGCCAGAGGTCCGGAGGTGGCCTGCTGTTCCGGGACGCCCCGAGCCTCACCGACGCGGTCCGCCGGCTCCTCGACCACCCCGACGAGGCGGCCGAGCTCGGGCAGCGGGGCCGGCGCTACGTTCTGGCGAACTACAGCTGGGAGGTGGTGCTCGACTCCATGGAGGCCGACCTGCAGGAGATGCTCTCGGAGGCCCGGCCGAGGGCCGCCGGCGCCACCGCCACCAGCGCCGCCACTGCCACCGGCGTCGCCGCCTCCACCACCGGCGCCGGCCCTGCCCCGAGCACCGAGGAGGGCTGGACGGCCCCGACGGTCCTCGTGATCGGCAGCTACCCGCCGGTGCCGACGACCGGGACCCCGGTCACCGTCGGCGTCGTGGCAGCGCTGCGAGCAGCCGGGGCCGAGCCGGTGGTGGCCTCCTACCGGGTGTCTGCAGCGCCACTGCACAGCCGGGTCGCCGGGCCGCTCGCCGCCCGCCGGCTGGCCAACCTCCGGCGCCTGACCGGGGCGTCGCGGGTCGTGGTCGTCGTCGAGCGAGGCGCCCCCCTGCCCTCTGGCCGGGTCCCGGCGCCACTGCGGCCCCACCTGCAGCGCCTGGTCGCGCGGAGCCTGAGCCGGGAGCTGGCGGCCGCGTCGCACGTGACCCTCGTGGTCGCCGGCGACCCGGGCATCGAGCCCCGCGCATGGGAAGTGCTCGCCGGCGCAGCCGACGAGCTCCGGCGTGAAGAGGGCGACCGGGCTCCCCTCGTCGGCCCGCTCGGCCCGCCCGACCCCTCCGCCTACCGGCCGGCTCGGCTGGCCCGCCGGGCGGTCCACTCGCTCCTCGGGCGCCTGCTCGGCCCCGCCGCCCCGCGTGCCCTCAGCGCCCTCGCCGGCATGACCCGATCACTGCGAAGAGGGTTGCGGTTGCGCTGAGCGCGCTCCGAGCGGGATCAACCGAGCAGCTCGAGCTCTCGCAGCCACCGCTTCGCGGACAGGCGCATCTCGAAGGTGGCAGCACGCTGCCGCCCGGCCTCGACCAGCCGCTCCCGTCGAGAT
>JAKARG010000301.1 GCA_021819345.1 Actinomycetes bacterium
GATCTCACCACCCAGGACATCGAGGCCAACGTCTCCTCGACCCGGCTTTGGATCGCCGACACCGGCGGTGGACATCCACGCCCGGTGTCGGGCGGGCCCGACGACCGCTTACCCCGCTGGTCGCCCGACGCCACGACGCTCGCCTGGGTCGGCTCCGACGAGGGGAAGACCGCGATCTACACCCTGGCCACCGACGGGCCGGGGACGCCGGTGGTGCTATGCAGCTGGCCCGACTCCATCACCGAGCTCGAGTGGTCCCCGAGCGGGACCTCCCTGGCCTTCGTCGCTCGGGTGCCCGACCGGGCCCGCTACGGCGAGCCGTTCCACCCGAAGGCGGTGGCAGAGATGCCGCCGCGGCGGGTGACCCGTCTCATGTCCCGCCACGACGGCGATGGATGGGTCTTCGACCGACCGACGCACGTCCACGTGGTCCCTGCGGACGGGGCCGGCCAGCCGCTCGCCCTGACCAGAGGCGACCAGCCGGCTTCGGGCATAGCGTGGAGCCCCGATTCCAGGTACCTCGCCTACGTCGCCGCCGGCCACGACGGCTGGGACGTGGACGGGCGCAACGACCTCTGGGCGATTGCTGCCGACGGGTCGGGGCCAGCCAGGCGTCTGACCGACACGACCATGGCCTGGGCTCATCCGTCCTGGTCGCCCGACGGGGAGCGGATCGCAGCCCTGGTCGACCCGACTCCCGTGAACGGGCCCCGGCACGGTCAGCTCTGGGTGGTGCCGGCAGGCGGCAGGGAGCCGGGGGGCATCGACGAGGCCGCAGGGACCCCGGGGCTCCCGGTCCGCTGGGGCGCCGGCTACGACCGCAACCTCTCGCCCTACGGGGCGAGCCGGCCGCCGATCTGGGCCGACGGGGAGCTGCTGGTCGCAGCCGAGGACGAGGGGCGCCTGAGCGTGGTGGCGGTGGGCCCACCCGGGGGTCCCGGCCTCCCCGAGGTGCGGGTGGTCGTCGGGGGGGAGCGGGTGGTCAAGTCCTTCGACCTCGCCGGCGGGCGGCTCGCCTTCAGCGCGACCAACGTCGAGGAGCCCGGCGAGCTGTGGGTGCTGGACGTGGCCGGAGGGAACGTTGGCGTCGGTAGCGCCGCAGCCGTCGCCACGCCGGGCGCCCCGGTGGAGCGACGCCTCTCGGAGCACTCTGCCGCCCTGCGCTCCCGGGTGGCGCTTCGAGCACCCGAGCGATATCTGGCCGTCTCCGCCGACGGCACCGAGGTCGAGTGCTGGGCGATGGCTCCGATCGGAGCCGTCGCAGGCAGGACCTACCCGACGATCCTCAACATCCACGGCGGGCCGTTCACCCAGTACGGCTACAACTTCTTCGACGAGTTCCAGCTGCAGGTGGGAGCCGGCCTCGGCGTCGTCTACTGCAACCCGCGGGGAAGCTCCGGGTACTCCGAGGCCTGGGGACGGGCGATCCGCTGGCCCGAGGCACCCGAGGACCCCGGCTCGGGCTGGGGCGGGGTCGACTTCGACGACGTGATGGCCTGCGTCGAAGAGGCAGCTCGCCGCTTCGAGTGGGTCGACCCCGAGCGCCTCGGGGTGCAGGGAGGCTCCTACGGTGGCTATCTCACCTCTTGGATCGTCGGCCACAGCGAGCGCTTCGTGGCCGCCGTCTCGGAGCGGGCGGTCAACAACCTCCTGACAGCCGAGCACAACAGCGACATCTCCGGGTTCTTCAAAGAGGCGGTCGGCTGGACCCACCTGCAACGACCCGACCTCTACCTCCGCCAGTCGCCGAGCTCATACGTTGCCGAGATGCGCACCCCGATGCTCATGATCCACTCCGAGGACGACCTGCGCTGCCCGATCTCGCAAGCCGAGGAGCTCTTCGTGGGCCTCCGCCTCCTCGGGCGCGAACCGGAGCTGGTCCGCTTCCCGGGGGAGTGCCACGAGCTGTCGAGGTCGGGCTCACCCCGCCACCGGGTGCAGCGAGCGGAGGTGATCCTCGAGTGGTTCCACCGCCACCTCGACCGGAAGGCCTGATCCGTGCCCGGCCATGACGAATCCGACTACCCCCAGCCTGGGACCGGCTGGGGGCCGCCGGCGGGCGGCGAGCCTCAGCAACCGGCCCCCGGATGGCCCTCCGGACCGCCCGCCGGGACCTCGCCGCCGGGACCTGCGGACGGCCCGGCACCTGGCTGGGGCGGACCAGGCGGGTCCGGCTACCCGCCGCCCGGCTACCCGCCGCCCGGCTACCCGCCGCCCGGCTACACCCACCCCTGGCCCTCCCCCTGGCACGGGGACCGGCCCATCGGAGAGGTGCCCGGCAAGGGCATGGCGCTCGCCTCCCTCGTGATCGGGATCATCTCCCTCCCGGCGATCCTCACCGTGGTGGGAGGAGTGGTCCTCGGAGCCGTCGCCATCGGCCTCGGGGTCGCCGCCGTCCGCCGCTCCAATCGCCGCGGCACACCGGGCCGGGGCCTCGCGGTGGCCGGGATCGTCACCGGCAGCGCCGGGCTCCTGCTCGGAGGTCTGGTCCTCGCCTTTGCAGTGGTCGCGCTGAGCGACTCGCACTTCATGAGCTGCCTACGACATTCGGCCGGAAGCTCTGGGGCATTGCGCCACTGCGAGGCCGAGCTCCGCCGGCGCCTCGGTGTCGGTTGACCCGAGGCTGTCCGACCTGCGACCGCCGGACCCGCAGCCGCTGGACCCGCAGCTGTCGACCCCCGGGGGGCGAGCGCTACCCGCAGCGCGAGCAGACGCGCCAACCGGTCGAGCAGCTGATCGAGCCGCTGCTCAACGAGGCCGCCGGTAGAACGGCAAGGGCACCACCTCGACGGGCTCCGAGCTGGCCCGGACCTCCACCCGCAGCTCGGTCCCGACCTCCGCGAAGGAGGCCTCCACGTAGGCCATTGCTATCGGCTTGCCGAGGGTGGGTGAAGGGGCCCCGCTCGTGACCTCCCCGACCTTCCTACCGCTGCCGGGGGCCATCACGGGACACCCGGCTCGCGGCACCCGCCGACCGCTCGAGGCGAGCCCCACCAGGCGCTCGGACGCTTGCTGGCCGGCTCTTTCGCGAAGGGCCTCACGACCGATGTAGTCGGCGGGACCGTTCCCGGCGACCACCCGCCCGAGGCCCGCCTCGTATGGGGTGCGCGCCGTGGAGAGCTCGTGACCGTATAGCGGCATCCCGGCCTCCAGGCGCAGGGTGTCTCGCGCCGCGAGCCCCGCTGGCACGGGGGCGGCGTCTTTCCCCCCCTCGCCCTTGCGCTCGAGCAGCCGGTCCCAGACGAGCCGGGCGTCCTCGGGTCGGACCAGCACCTCGAAGCCGTCCTCGCCGGTGTAGCCCGTCCTCGCCAGCAGCACACCCGCTCCCTCCAGCTCCGCCGGCACGATCGCGTAGTAGCGCAGCTCGGCGAGCTCCCGGTCGACGAGGGGGGCGAGGAGGCTCGCAGCGCCGGGGCCCTGGACGGCGACGAGCGCCCAGTCCTCGCTGCGGTCCCTCACCGTGGCGTCGAAGCCGCCGGCCCGCGCGGTCAGCTCGCCGAGGTCGAGCAAGGTGTTGGCGGCATTGGCGATCACGAGCCACCGCTCCGCTGCCAGCCGGTAGACGACCAGGTCGTCGAGCACCCCTCCGTCGGGTGCGCAGAGCATCGTGTACTTGGCCCGACCGTCGACCATCTCGGACAGGTCGCTCACCACTGCGTGGTCGAGGGCCGCTCCGGCACCGGCTCCGACGAGCTCGATCTCGCCCATGTGGGAGAGATCGAAGACCCCGACCCCGCTCCGCACGGCCAGGTGCTCGGCGGTCTCGCTGCCGTAGCGCAGCGGCATCGACCACCCGGCGAAGTCGACCATCGTGGCCCCCATCTCCTGGTGGACGGCGTCGAGCGGGCTCGGCCTGCTCGGCGGTGGCGTCGGAGCCATCAGCCGGCGAAGGCTTCGATCGGCGGGCACGAGCAGACCAGATGACGATCGCCGTAGGCCTGGTCGATCCTCCCCACCGGCGGCCAGTACTTGTCTTCGGAGACGCCGGCGGGGTACGCACCGACCATCCGGTCGTAGCTCCTCTCCCATGGCCCAGCCAGGACGGCAGCAGTGTGGGGAGCGTGGCGCAACGGGCTGTCTTCGAGCGCCACCCGGCCCGCGGAGATCTGGTCGATCTCGCCCCTAATGGCGATCATCGCCTCGCAGAAACGGTCGATCTCCACTAGAGATTCCGACTCGGTCGGCTCCACCATCAACGTACCGGTGACGGGGAAGCTCATCGTCGGGGCGTGGAAGCCGTAGTCGATCAACCGCTTGGCGACGTCGTCGACGCTCACCCCGGTCTCCTTGGTGAGGGGGCGGAGGTCGAGGATGCACTCGTGGGCGACCAGGCCCCCCTTGCCGGAGTAGAGGATGGGGAAATACGGCGCCAGGCGCGCCGCGAGGTAGTTGGCCGCGAGGACCGCCGCCTTGGTGGCGAGGGCAAGGCCTTCCGGGCCCATCAAGCGGACGTAGGCCCAGCTGATCGGCAGGATGCCGGCGCTGCCCTGGGGAGCGGCCGCGACCGGGCCCACCGGCCCCTCGCGGCGGGAGGGGTCGGGGTGCATCGGGTGGGTCGGCAGGTAGGGGACCGAT
>JAKARG010000302.1 GCA_021819345.1 Actinomycetes bacterium
CGCCCAACCAAGGATCATCGTCGTCGGCGACGCCGATCAGGTGCTCCAGATCTTGGCCGGCCCGGGATCAGGCAAGACCGAGATGCTGGTCTGGCGGATGATCTACGAACTGGTCGTCCGGGGCACGCCGGCAGAGCGGGTGCTGGTCACCACCTTCACCCGCAAGGCGGCCGCCGAGCTTGAGGTTCGGGTCGTCGAACGCGTCGACGCCTTGCTGCTGGCAGCGAAACGCTGCGGGCTGGAGGTCGCCGATCCCCACGTTCACGACGTGCGGATCGGCACCATCCACAGTCTCTGCGATCGGTTGCTGCGCGAGTTCGACCCCGACTACATGGCCTCGGGTGTCGAGTTGATGGACGAGCACCAGACCGCGGTGCGCCTGGCCCGTGAGTACCGCTTCCGGCTCGGCTACGAGGCCCGACCGGGCCAGCCGGCCCGGGTGGTGAATCGCCTCATCGACCGCGACAGCCTGGCGGCGCTGTTCCGAGCCCCGTGGGATGGTGACCGCTGGCCCAGCAACAACATGGACCGGGTCTCCTACATCCGGGCCCTGCTCGACCAACACACCGAGACCTGGATCCCCCGCTGCGCCGCTACGGGGACGACCAATGCGGTGGAGGGAAGGCCGGGCGGCTCCGGGGTCACTGAGGACCTGGTCGATCTCCACGACAAGTGGGTCGAGTACCTCACCTCCCAGGCGGTCATGGACTTCGCCACCATCCAAGAGCGTTTCCTCGAAGGCCAAGCCAGCGTGATGGGCGAGATCGACCACGTCTTCGTCGACGAGTTCCAAGACACCAACCCCATCCAGTTGGCGATCCACACCGGCTGGCTCGCCCGACCCGAGACGCGCCTCACGGTGGTCGGCGACGACGACCAGGCCATGTACCGCTGGCGCGGCTCGGACATCGACTGCTTCATCGGCCTTGAAGGCCTCTGCGCCGAGCGGGGCGCCCCCTACCGGCGGGAGTTGCTGGAGCACAACTATCGCAGCACGGCCAACATCGTCGCCTTTACCGAGGCGTACCGCACTACCAGCATCCTCGGCACCCCGGGCGTCGCCCTCCCCAAGACCGTGCGGGCCGCCCCCGACGCCGAGGTGGGCGAGCCCGTTCGCCTACTGGTCGGGGACTGGGTTGCCCTATCCGCCGCGGTCGCGGCGGAGCTCAAGACCGAACAGGCCCGCCTTGAAGCCGCGGCGGTCGACGACCCGGAGATCTCCGACGTGGTCGACGCCGCCATCCTGCTCTTCTCCACCTCCGAGAAGGTTACGAGGAACAACCGGGCTCCCGCCGTCGACCTACGGGCTGCCCTTGAGACCAGAGGCCTTCGGGTCTACAACCCCCACAACAAGACCGCGGCCCGGCCCGGCAGCCCGGTCCATGACCTCATCGCCCTCATCAGCTACCTCATCGACCCGGTCACCAAGGCTAGGGTCAACGGCCGCCTGGTCGAGGTTCACGCCTCATGCCGGGAGGCCGACCGCTGGCCCCACGCCGTCTCGCGCCCCGGCCAGTACCGGATCTCCGACGCCCATGCCACCTTCCAGAAGCAGTTCCGCAAGAGCCAAGGCGGCAACATCGACAACCCCAGCCCCTTCCACGCCGATCTGCTGGCCTACGTCGACGCCGTGCGTGACCGCCTCGTCACCACCGATAGTCCTCGCCTCACCCTCTCGGCGTTCGTCGCACGCTTACTGTCCAAGCCCCGCTTCCGTACCTGCGGCTACACCCCCAGTCTGTTCCGCCAGGCGCTGTTCACCGCCTTGTTGGAGGCCAACATTGCCCCCAGCCGCCGCACGCTCTCCAGTCTCGACGACGCCATGAAGCCCACCCGCTCCGCCAACGGCCAGATCGAGTGGCCCAAGCAGTTCTGGCAGCTCCTCGACGTCTTCGGCGGCCTCCTGCACTCTGCGGACCTTGACGACGTCGAGGTCGACGCTTTCGCCGAGAAGGCGGTGGCCATGCTCACCTTCCACCAATCGAAGGGTCTGGAGTTCGACCACGTTTACGTCGGTTGTACCGGCCGCAAGGTCACCCCGCAGAACGTGCTGCGCACCATGGTGTTCTCAGGCCAGCCCGCCCGATACACCGTCGCCGCCGGCCAGGCCGAGACCAAGGACAAGAAGATCCTGCGGCTCGCTCAGGCTGACCGCGAACGCGAGGTGTATGTCGCCATGACCCGAGCCAAGCGCCGCCTCACTATCCTGTACGACCCGACCGACGACCGGGACATGATGTCGCTCAACCCTTCGATCGCTGCCATCACCGACGGCTCGCCCGCCAGCCCACACCCGCTTGACAGCTCCATCCAGGTCCACACCATCGAACTCGCGAACCGGGCCGGGTCATGAGCGACGTCATCGAGGTGTCCTACACCGGCGACCTGCTGGCCCACCGCCGCTGCCCGCGGGCGTGGGCCTATGAGAAGCACGTCGGGATGCACCCCTACGAGCAGGTCCAAGCCATGGAGGGCTACCTCGTCCACCACGCCATGGAGTGGCTCACCACCTACTACCAAGAACACGGCCGCAAAGTCCACGCCACCCGCGACGAACTCGTCGAACAGCTGAACCGGTACTTCAAGATCCTTTGGGGCAAGGGGATCCGCACCACGTTCAGTAGTCGGGACGAGACCATCGAACGGGTCGCCGACCACCTTTACCCGCCGCCCAAGGGTCAGCCCCTGCCCGAGGTTAAGGCCGTCGTCGAGGGTGCCCTACACGAGGAGTACCCGCTGCGAAGCGTCCGTAAGGTCGTGCCAGCCCGATTCGGCGGCAAGTCACGGGTGCTGCTCACCGGCGTGCTCGACGTCGTCGTCCAGCAACAGTCGGCCCTCACCTATAACCGGGTGTGGCAGTGGACCGACAACGAGAACCTCGAAGGCACACCCGTCGGCGGCACCGAGATCGCGCAGAAGGGCGACCTCGAGATCTGGGACTACAAGGGGACGCGGTCGTCTACCGGCTACCTGGAGGACTATGTCCGCCAGGTCGTCACCTACGCTGCTCTCCTGGAGGACCGCCTCGGCCTACCCAAGCGGTGCGTCCTGTTCTTCGTCAACGAGCCGGACAGAAAGAAGCGGCTCCTCGCCGTTCCCATTACCCGAGCCGTGGTCGACAGTGCGGTGGACTGGACCCTCGAACAAGTCCGGGACCTTCGTCAGACCGTGTTGCAGATGCAAGTCGATCCCTTGGCCATCGAGGGAGGGGACCTTCGGCTCCGGCATCTTCCGCTCGGCGATCGGGTGACCGACGAACTCAAGGCTCAGTGCACCGCCTGTGGCCAACGCTTCGACTGCTCTGCCTACCGCTCCTTCCTTGGGCCGGGCAAGCGAGGGGGCGAGCACACCGACGTCGACACCCTCAACGTAACCAAGAACTGAGATTGGCCGTGACGTTTGCTCAACCTCGAGATCACCGCGGGGCATTACCTCCTGTTCGCCCGGGACCCGGCGAGTACCATGACGTGAACGACCCTGCACAGTCGCTGCATGGTCGGCCGGGGCGGCCTGAATTGTGACGGCGATGCCCGGAGGCAGCGACTGGTACTCGACTCGCTTGTCGAATCGCACTCAGGCGATCCTGGCCGACTGCGTCTCCCGCGCGTACACGCATACCGAACTCGACAACCTGTTCCAACGGCTTGATGCAGTCGGAGCGGATGAGAACGAGTGGGGGAGCCGTGGCAACAAGCTTGACCGTTGCCACAACGTCGTCGCTGCGTTGACGCGGCGCGATCCCGAAGGTGGTACCGCGGTTCTCGCACTGTTGCGCGAGCTGCTCGAAGTGAAGTGGGAAAGCGCAGTCATCAGCGCTACTGGTAAGCCGACGCCACGGGCTCGACCTCTTCTCGAAGCTCTGCGTACCGACGGATTCGAATTCGTCAATGGACGACTGGTTTCATCTACTCCAGCACCGGTGGCCGTTGCGCCGGAACTCTCTTTGCTTGAGCACGAGTTGCTGCGCCGGGAGCTTCTTGTCGCCCAGACGCACTACCGCCAAGCCGTCGACTCATTCACCGAAGGCCGGCTCGAAGCGAGCAACGGCCAACTCCGATCCTTCCTGGAGGATCTCACCACCTCACTTGCTGAACGGGTGACGGGCCGAGCAGGCAGCGACCCACGGGGAGCGGTGCAACGCTTGCGCAACGGAGGGTATCTGGATCCCGACGAAGCTCGGGTCTTGGAAGGACTCATAGGAGTGAGCAACCGAAATGGCGCCCACAGCGGTTTGAGCAATGAAGAGGAAGCGACGTTTCGGTTGCACTTCACCACTGCGGCCGCCCGTTACCTACTCGCTCGGATCGACGACCCATCGAGCCAACCCTGACACCGACTCGTGAACACGAAGGTGCCTCCTCGCCGTAGAGTTTCTCGGGACCCGGCGCGTCCGGGCCGATTGTGAGTAGGGCAACCGCCCAGGCGGCTGCATAGGGCAGGACTCTGAGCAGCGGCTTCGTCGGGTCTGAATCCGATGGTCGCCCGATGGTACCGAACCCCCGCCACCACGACCGCTGGTCAGGCGCGCACCTCGTGCAGGGGTGCAGGCG
>JAKARG010000303.1 GCA_021819345.1 Actinomycetes bacterium
CCAGGACGCGGCCGTCCGGACGATGATGGAGGCACGCCGGGTGGCGGTCGTGGGTGCCAGCCCCCGTCCCGGTAGCCTCGGCTCCCGGCTCGTCGCCGGTCTGGCCGGCAGCCCCTCCCGCCCGGAGCTGCACCTGGTCAACCCCCGCTACGACCACATCGACGGGCTGCGCTGCGTGCCGAGCCTCGCCGAGGTGCCGGCTCCGGTGGACCTCGTCGCCCTGGCCGTCGGTGACGCCTCCCTCGAGGCCCAGCTCGACCTCGCCGCCGCCAGGGGGGACCGCTCGGCGGTGATCTTTTCCAGCGCGTTCGGGGACGGCCGGAGGCAGCGGCTCGCGGCGACCGCGGCGAGGGCCGGGATGGCGTTGTGCGGAGCGGGCTGCATGGGATTCGTCAACCCGGTCGCCGGGCTGCGGGTCGTGGGCTACGTGGAGCCCGACCCGCTGCCAGCGGGGCCGGTCGCGCTCGTGACGCACTCGGGTTCGGCGTTCTCCGCGCTGCTGCGAGCCGACCGGCGTATCGGTTGGTCGCTCGCCGTCTCCTCCGGCCAGGAGCTGGTCACCTCCACCGCAGACTACTTGGACTACGCCCTCCGGACCGGGCGCACCGGGGTAGTCGCCCTCCTGCTGGAGACGCTGAGGGACGCGGCGCGCCTCCGGGCGGTGCTCTCCGCGGCCACCCGGGCCGGGGTGCCCTCGGTGGTCCTCGCCGTCGGGTCCTCCGGCCCGGCCCGGGAGATGGTGGAAGCCCACAGCGGCGCCCTCGCCGGCGGCGACGCCGCCTGGGAGGCCATCTGCGAGGCGACCGGGGCGATGCGGGTGCGCGACCTGGCCGAGATGGCCGACACCCTTGAGCTGCTCTGCGCCGGCCGCCGGCCCCGCGCGCGCTCCGACGGGTCGGCTGGGCGGATCGCGTCGGTCCACGACTCGGGCGCCGAGCGCGCTCACCTGGTGGACGTGGCTGACCGGGTCGGCGTCGACTTCGCCCGGATCTCCCCGACTACGAGCCGGCGGCTGACCGAGGTGCTCGACGACGGTCTCGAGGCGGCGAACCCCCTCGACGTGTGGGGCACCGGCAGTGACGCCACATCCTGCTTCGCCGAGAGCCTCGTCGCGCTCGCCGGCGACCCCGACACCGACCTCACCCTACTGTGCGTCGACCTCGTCCCCGAGGTAGGGCGCGACGACTCCTACGAGGAGGCCGTCGCCGACGCCTGGGTGCGCACCGACACGCCGATGGCGGTGTTGACCAACCTTCCGAGCGCCATGGACCGGGTAGCGACCCGGCGCCTGCGCGACCGGGGCATACCGGTCCTCGAGGGCACCGAGAGCGGTCTGCGGGCCGCCCGGCACGTCCTCGGCTTCGACCCGGCGCGCCGGCCAGCGGCGGTGCAGGCCCCCGCAGTCGATCCCGAGCGCGCCGGACGCTGGCGCTCGGCTCTCGGGCGAGGAGCGCCGCCCGGTGCCGCCGGGGGGTTCTCCCTGCTCGCCGACTACGGCATCGGGAGCCCCCGGGCACACCACGCCGCCAGCGAGCGGGAGGCCGTCGCCGTCGGGGACGAGATCGGCTACCCGGTAGTGCTCAAGACCGACGAGCCGGGCATCGCCCACAAGAGCGACGTCGGCGGGGTCGTGGTCGGCATCGCCAACCGGGCGCAGCTCGCGACGGCCTACCGCGAGATGAGCGAGCGCCTCGGACCACCGACGGTGGTCATGGGTACCGCCCCGCCCGGGGTGGAGCTGCTGGTCGGGATGGTGCGCGACCCTCTCGTCGGGCCGCTGCTCGTGGTCGGTGCCGGCGGGGTCGATGCCGAGCTGCGCGCCGACCGGCGGGTCACCCTGCCCCCTGTCAGCCGCTCGTCCGCCCGGGGGCTGGTCGACGGGCTCGACGTGCGACCCCTGCTCGACGGCTACCGCGGCCGCCCAGCCGCCGACCTCGAAGCGCTCCTCGACGCCGTGGTGGGCTTCGCCACGCTCGTAGCCGAGCTCGGTGAGGTCCTCGAAGCCGTCGAGGTCAACCCGCTGCGCTGCGGACCGGGAGGGGTGCTCGCACTCGACGTGCTCGTCATCCCCCGGCGCCCCCCTCGCCAGGACTAGACTGAACATTCAGTCAAGAAGTCCGAAGCACCGGGCCGCCCAGGAGGGGACTGTGTACGCGCTGACCGACGAAGACCTCGCCATCCGAGCCCGTGCCCGGGCGCTCGGCGACGAGCTGATCCCCTGGGAGGAGCACGCCGAGGCGCACGAGGGGAAGCTGCCCCCCGAGGTCGCCGAGCGTGCCCGGGCTCGAGTCGACGAGCTCGGGCTGCGCGCCACCAACATGCCGGCGTCGCTCGGAGGCGGCGGCTGCAGCATGCTCCAACAGGTGCTGGTCCAAGAAGAGGTTGGGCGAGTCACCAACGGTCTGATGTGGGTGGTGAGCACCCCGCCGCAGTGGTGGGTCGAGGTCGCGACCCCCGAGCAGACCGAGCGCTGGCTGCGCCCGACGGTCGCCGGGAGGCGTGCCGAGTGCTACGCGATCACCGAGGAGGGTGCCGGCTCCGACGTGAGCGACCTGGTCGCCACCGCCCGCCGGGACGGCGACGGCTACCGCCTCGACGGGGTCAAGTGGCACGTCACGAGCTTCAACCACGCCGACTACGTGCTCTTCGAGGCCGTCCTCGCCGACGGACCGGCCGCCGGTGACCACGCCTTGTTCGTCGTGGACCTGCCCACCGATGGGGTGCGGGTCCGGAGCGATCCGACCTACTCCCACACACTCGACCACCACCACCCGGTGGTCGCCTTCGAGGAGGTACGGGTCCCTGCCGGACAGCGCATCGGAGAGGAGGGCGAAGGCACCAAGTTCTCCTACGCCTGGTTCCGCTTCGAGCGCTTCATGGTCGCCGCCCGATGTGTCGGGGCCGCCGGCCGGCTGCTCGAAGAGGCGACCGCCTTTGCCACCAGGCGGATCGTCGGCGGCCAGGCGATCGTCGAGCGCCAGCTCGTCGGGGCCATGCTCGCCGACTCGGCCACCGAGCTGTACGCGGCGCGCTCGATGCTCTACGAGGCGGCGCGGGGCGTCGACGAAGGGCGCGACGTGAAGCTCCAGCACGCCCAGGCGTCGATGGTGAAGCTGTACTGCTCCGAGATGGCCGGCCGGGCCGCCGATCGGGCGGTGCAGGTCTTCGGCGGCCGGGGCTACATGCGAGACAACGTCGCCGAGCGCTTCTTCCGGGAGCTGCGGGTGGAGCGGATCTGGGAGGGCACCAGCGAGGTCCAGCGGGTCATCCTCGCCGGCCAGCTCTCCAAGCGCGGCCCGAACGCCTTGTGCTGAACCGGCGCGGTCGGAAGCGGTGGCAGAATGTCATCGTCGGGCGGACGCCGCCGTCCCGGGCCGACCGAAAGGGCCTTTGCGGCCGATCAGGAGGGCGGCGACGACGAGCGCCATGCTGAAGCCGGCAGCCCCGGCGAAGGTGGCGGGCCACCCGAGGGCAGCGTAGAGCGGCGGCCCCGCGACCGCTGCGGTCCCCGCGGCCAAGGTGCCGGCCCCGCCGAAGAGGCCCTGGCCAGCGGCGATCTGTTCGTCCGGGAACACCCGGCCGACCGTGGCGAAGCCACCCGGCACGGCTACGGACTGGACGCACGCCTCGCCGACGCCGAGCGCGACGATCAGCGCCGGCCACGGGACGAAGCCGTAGGCGGCCGTGAAGCAGCCGGAGGCCAGGAGCCCGAGCCCGGCGGCGAGAAGCGGGCCCTTCCGCTCGGCCAGTTTCCCGCCGAAGGGGGCGAGGAGCACGAACGGCACGCCGAAGAGGCTGAGGCTGAGACCGATCAGGAGCGCACCGGCTCCACGATCGGTGAGCATCCGAGCCCAGAGCGAGTCCTCCAAGCCGCCCGGCAGCTGCAAGGCGGCGCCGAGGAGCAGCACGGCGGCGAGGGGGCCGACCGGGACGCCGGCGAGGCTGCGCCATCGGGGACCGAGGACCCGCCCGGTGCCGTCGAGACCCGCCGCCGCGCCGGGCGCAGCTCCCTCTGCTCCGGCCACGGGCGCTTCCGGCGGAGGGGAAGCGACCGAGGCGCGCTCGGGGATGAGGACGAAGCCCGCTCCGGTGAGGGCGAGGAGAGCTCCGACCACTTCGAACGGGGTACGCAACCCGCCGAGCGCGTACAGGACGCTGCCCGCGAACGGCCCGACCGTGAACCCGGCCATCTCCACGCCCGACAGCACTCCCAGCCGGCGACCCCGCCGGTCCGCCGGGACCCCGACGCTCGCCTCGCGGAGGGCGGCGGTCGCCACGAGGCCGTAGGAGACCCCACCAGCCGCCCGGGAGGCGACCAGCCCCACGAGCCCGCTGGCGAAGGCGAACCACACCAGCGAGACCGCCCCGAGGATCACTCCGGCGAGCAGCAGACGACGGTTCCGGTGCCCGTCGAGGATCGGGCCACCGCCGACCTGGCCGAGCAGGGCAGCGAAGAAGCTGGCTCCCGACATGAGCCCGAGCGCGTAGATCGGGAGGTGGTGCACCTGCTGGACCCGGGCGAGCAACGGATAGAGCACCCCGGT
>JAKARG010000304.1 GCA_021819345.1 Actinomycetes bacterium
CGCCCCACGCCTCAACGCGAAGAGCCCTGAAAGATGCAGCCACAAGGAGACGCAGCTGCGGAGGAGGACCAGGGTCGGGTCCTGGATACCTGACGAGAGTGGTTCCCCCCGACTCCGGCCAGTTACGAGCTACCGTGAAGTTTCGTGGAGCGAGAGGACTCTCAGTTCAGCGCGCCGACAGGCGCCCTTTCGAACCCGATCATCAACTCGCCGTACGATCCACCCCAGGCCTACTTCGAGCTCGGCGCCAATGGTCCCACGGGCACTGTCCTGTCGGGCCGGCGGCCGAGCGAGTCGTTCGTCCCCATCCCGGTCACCCGAAAGGGCAAGGGCGCTGGACAACAGACGTTCGACCTCGACACGACCGGCGAACGCCGCGAGCAGAACACCCTCATCAACGACATCCGCCGTGAGGTGGAACGCTGGCGTGCCAACAACTGGAACGGCGTCACCCCCTACACCCGCAAGCTCCTCGCCCACTGGGCCGCCCGCCCGCCGGTGCGCGACGACCCCGTGCTGTTCTGCCAGCGCGAGGCCGCCGAGACGGTCATCTTCCTCACCGAGGTCGCCGGCCGCCACGGGACCGCCGACTACCGTCGCCGGCTCGAACCCGAGAACAGGCTCCACAACGACGGACTGCCTCGGGTCGGGCTGAAGATGGCGACGGGAACCGGCAAGACCGTGGTGATGGCCATGCTGATCGCCTGGCAGACCGTCAACAAGGTGGCGACGCCATCCGACGCCCGCTTCGCCAAGCGATTCCTCGTCGTCACCCCGGGCATCACGATCCGCGACCGCCTCGGGGTGCTGCATCCCTCTCGCGACGACAACTACTACAAAGAACGCGACCTCGTCCCGACCGACCTGTGGGACCTCCTCCTCCAGGCTCAGGTCGAGATCGTCAACTACCACACGTTCCTCCCTCGGGACGCGAAGGAGATCGAAGGAGTGGCGGCCAACACCCGCAAGTTGCTCCGGGGCGGCCGGCCGGACCTCGACGACGCCTTCCGAGAGACCCCGGAGATGGTCGCCGCCCGGGTGCTCCGGGCCTTCGGCTCCGGAAAGGGCGAGATCGTCGTACTGAACGACGAAGCCCACCACTGCTACCAGGAGAAGCTTCTCGTCGACGACGAGAAGCTCGACAAGGAGGACGAGGAGCGCAACCGTGACGCCCGGGTGTGGTTCCGCGGGCTCTTGGACCTGCGCCGCCGAACCGGGATCAAGGCGATCTTCGACCTGTCGGCCACCCCGTACTACATGAAGGGGTCCGGCTACAACGAGGGATTCATCTTCCCCTGGGTGGTGAGCGACTTCTCCCTCATGGACGCCATCGAGTCGGGGATCGTGAAGATCCCGCGGATCCCCGTCGACGACGACGCTGCGGGCCTCGAGCCGGTGTACCTGCGCCTGTGGGACCACATCGACCCCCCGCTACCCAAGCGGCGCGCCAAGGTGCCTCTGGACGCCAGCGCAACCGGCTGGGCCATGCCCGCAGTGCTGGAGGGCGCGCTGCGGAGCCTGTACCGCAGCTACGAGAAGAGTCATGCCCGCTACGAGACCGAGCTGGCCGCACTCGGCGAGCCGCCGCCAGTGCTCATCGTCGTCTGCCCGAACACCGTCGTCTCGAAGCTCATGTTCGACTGGATCGCCGGGCGCGAGCGCGAGCTGCAGGACGGCACCATGATGCTTGTGCCCGGCGAGGTGCCCCTGCTCAGCAACGTGGAGGACGGCCAGTGGACCAACCGTCTTCGGACCATCCTCGTCGACTCCGTGCAGCTCGAGACCGGGGACCCGCTCGGCCCAGAGTTCCGCAAGGACGCGGCGACCGAGATCGAGGCTTTCAAGGCCGCCTATCGCCTGCGCAACCCAGGCGCCGATGTGGAGAAGCTCACCGACGCAGACCTGCTGCGAGAGGCGATGAACACCATCGGCAAGCCCGGAAAGCTGGGCGAGCACATCCGCTGCGTCGTGTCCGTCGGAATGCTCACCGAGGGATGGGACGCCAACACCGTCACTCACATCCTCGGCGTGCGCCCGTTCCGAAGCCAACTGCTCTGCGAGCAGGTCGTGGGCCGTGGACTGCGGCGCCGCAGCTACGCCGTCGATCCCGGCACGGGCCTGTTCAGTCCCGAGTACGCCGAGATCTACGGGGTCCCCTTCGCCTTCATTCCCGGCGACCACCAGCCGCCCAAGACCAAGGAACCCCGCCCTGCCGTCGAGGTCTACGCTGTCGACGAGCGCTGGCCGCTTGCGATCGGGTTCCCGAAGCTCGACGGCTACCGCGTCGAGCTGCCAGACGAACCGCTCCACGCGAACTTCGGCCCCGAGTCGCGCTGGCACCTCGATCCCCAGAGCGTGGCCCTGTGGGTCGAGAGCCAAGGGGTCATCGGTGCCGCCGAAGAGGTGGACCTCGACGACATCCGCAGCGCCCGCTCCCAGCAGATCGCCTTCGCGATCGCAAAGACGCTCGTCGAACGAGAGGAGTTCTTCGCCGGACTCTACGGCATTGAGCGACCCTGGCTCTTTCCCCAACTGGTCGACATCTGTCGTCACTGGCTCGATGGCTACGTCACCGCCGACCCAGAGGTTGCAAAGGGCCACCTGCTGCTGGCCCAGCCCCGCCACCTTGCCGCAGAAAAAGTCTTCTCGGCCATCGTCCACTACCCCGACAGCCGCTCCCCCGTGCTCCTGCCGGTGATCCGCCGCTTCGACCCTGCGGGGTCGACGAATGAGGTCCACTTCACGACGCGCAAGGTCGTGATGGACCCTCCGCCCGTCAAGTCCCATCTCAACCATGTCGTCCTCGACGGACTCCGGGGCAACAGCTGGGAAGAGCACCTCGCCGCCTTCCTCGAACATGACTCCCGGGTCAGGTCGTACGTGAAGAACGAACGGCTCGGCTTCACCATCCCCTACGTGTACCGAGGAAACTCCCACGACTACGTGCCGGACTTCCTCGTCCGCCTCGACACGGAGCCCGATGACGTGGAACGGACGCTGATCGTCGAGGTGTCAGGAAGCCTCAAGTCCCCGGGGCCGGCGAAAGCCAAGGCCGACACCGCCCGCAACCAATGGTGTGCGGCCATCAACAATGACGGCCGATGGGGGCGGTGGGGATACGTCGAGGTCCACAACCCCGCGACAGAAGCCGACATTCTCGACGACGCCATCGACGCCCTGTTCGCCGATCAGCCCGTGACCGGGTTGCCAGTCTCGAGCGAGAGGTAGGAGCATGCCCCCGCGAAAGAAGGCACCGGCCGGGCCGACGCCCGTCGAGGCCATCCTCTACGACGACAAACGGGCCAACCTGCCCACCGCTGACGCACAGGAGTTCGCGGCGCCCGAGATCAATCAGCCGATGCCGCTCCGGTATCCCCGCGACCCCACGCTCGACCCTCAACTCGTCTGGAAGGGCAAGGACGCGCTCGATGGCGAGGACCTCGTGGTCGATGCTCCCGCCATCTACATCCAGGAGAAGGTCGACCCGCGGGTCATCATCGAGGACCTCCGCGCAACCTCACAGTCGGAGCCCGAGCCCGAGCTGACCCTCTTCGACTCGTTCGACGGTCTGCCGGAGCTGGACCTGGTGGACTTCTACCAGCACGAGGCCAACTGGTCGAACCGCATGATCCTCGGCGACTCGCTCAATGTCATGGCCAGCCTGGCTGAGCGCGAAGCACTGCGCGACAAGGTGCAGATGATCTACATCGACCCCCCGTACGGCATCAAGTTCGGGAGCAACTGGCAGGTCTCGGCCCGCAACCGCGATGTGAAGGATGGCAAGCTCGAGGACGCCAGCCGCGAGGTCGAGCAGATCAAAGCATTCCGCGACACGTGGGAGCTCGGCATCCACTCCTACCTCACCTATCTCCGGGACCGGCTCACGGTAGCCAGGGACCTGCTCACCGACAGCGGCAGCATCTTCGTCCAGATCGGCGACGAGAACGTCCACCTGGTGAGAAACCTGATGGACGAGGTGTTCGGAAGTGACAACTTCGTAAACCTAATTCCCTTTCAAAAGACGTCAGGCGCTGGCAGCCCAAGCGGGTCTACTGACGTTCTCTCTCGAGTGGTCGACTACCTGGTTTGGTACGCCAAGTCGAAAGTGGCCATCAAGTACCGTGAGCTTCTGTCACCGAAAGGGTTAGATAGCTTCATCCCTACTGCATATAGCAGGGTGGAGTTGCCGGATGGGCGACGTCGTCCAGCGTCGGCAAAAGAGCGACTCGGCGATCTCCCGCCAACAGCTCGCCTCTACGCTCTCGACAATCTCACCTCCGCGAGTGGAGTTGACAAGACTCGCTATCCAGTCGCGATGGAAGGGCGGACTTTCACTCCCGGGTCAGGAGTATGGAAGACGAGCGAAGCTGGCATGCAGAAGCTCATTGACGCGCGCCGGGTTGAAGCGACCGCTGAACGGCTTGGTTATGTGCGATACCTCGATGATTTTGCCGCTGTGAGGCGCACCAACGTTTGGACTGACACGGTCAGTAGCTTCATGTCAGACAAGATCTA
>JAKARG010000305.1 GCA_021819345.1 Actinomycetes bacterium
CCGATCTGCCGGCCAGCCCGGCGGCGCCGAGGCGACGGTGCCGGCATGACGCCCACCGGCACGGCTCCGGGCTCGACCGGCGGCGCCGGCACCCCGACCCGGGTCGGGGTCGTCGGTTGCGGGGCGATCTCGGCGGTCTACCTGCGCCAGATGGGCGCCATCGCCGACCTCGCGGTCGTCGCGCTCGCCGACCTCGATCCCGCGAGGGCCCGGGAGGCCGCCGCCTCCTGCCCGGGGGCCAGGGCGACGAGCGTCGAGGAGCTGCTCGGCGCGCCCGACGTCGACCTGGTCGTCAACCTGACCATCCCTGCCGCCCATGCCGAGGTGTCCCGAGCGGCTCTGCGAGCGGGCAAGCACGTCTACGCCGAGAAGCCCCTCGCCCTCGACGCGGCCAGCGGCCGGGAGGTGATGGCGCTCGCCGCCGCCCGGGCGCTGCGGGTCGGCTCGGCCCCCGACACCGTGCTCGGGACCGGCACCCAGACCGCCCGCGCAGTGATCGACAGCGGCGGGATCGGCACCCCGGTCGCGGCCACGGCGTTCGTGGCGAGCCACGGCCCAGAGGGCTGGCACCCCCGGCCGAGCTTCTACTATCAGCCCGGCGGCGGGCCGCTGTTCGACATGGGCCCCTACTACCTGAGCGCCCTCGTGCACCTGCTCGGCCCGGTCACCCGGGTCACCGGCGCAGCCCGGCGCGGGGAGCCCGAGCGCCGGGTCGGATCGGGGCCCGAGGCCGGCACCCGGATCCCAGTCGAGGTCGAGACGCATGTGAGCGGTCTGCTCGAGCACACCTCGGGGGCGCTCACCACCATCGTGACGAGCTTCGAGGCGTGGGCGGCGCGCCTGCCGAGGATCGAGGTCTACGGGACCGAGGCGGCCCTCTCCAGCCCGGACCCCAACCGCTTCGACGGCTCCGTGGAACGCTTCGCGCCCGGCTCCAAGGAGTGGGTCGAAGTGCCCGCCTCGGCCGGCCTGGTCGGTGCCGAGCGGGGCGCCGGGGTCGCCGAGCTGGCCGGCTCGATCGCCTCGGGCACACCGGCTGCGGCCTCCGGCGAGCTCGGACAGCACGTGGTCGAGATCATGGACGCCCTCCTGACCTCGGCGAAGACCTCTTCGGCCGTAGAGCTCCCCCCGGCAGTGCGCCCCCCGGCGATCGCGCTGCTGCCCGTGGCCGAAGCGGCGAGGGCGCAGGCCGCCGCCGAGCACGTCGCGCGAGGGGACCTGCAAGCCGCATCAGGTGCCTCGACGAGCGACCGCGGCTCGCTCCGGTGAGCGCAGCGGTCCTCGACAGCCACACCCACGCCTGGGGACGCTGGCCCTACCGGCCGAGCGTGCCCGACCCGGCTACCCGGGGCAGCCTCGAACAGCTGCTCTTCGAGATGGACGCCAACGACGTCGAGGCGGCTGCGGTCGTGTGCGCGTCGATCGAGGGGAACCCCGACAACCTGGGCTACGTGGCCGAAGCCGCCTCGAAGGTGGCCGCAGGGCGCCTGCACCTGATCGCCGACCTCGACTGCACCTGGTCGGCCACCTACCATTCCCCAGGTGCGCCGGAGCGCCTCGAGCGCCTCGCCGATCGCTACCCGCTCGCCGGCGTGACGCACTACGTGGAGACCGACAACGACGGCTGGCTGCTCGGCACCGAGGCCGACGAGCTGGTCGCTGCGGCCACGGAGCGGGGGTTGCTGCTCAGCCTGGCCCTCGGGCCCGCATGGTTCTCGGACCTGTGCACCCTTGCTTCCCGCCACCGGGGGGCGGTGTTCCTCTGCCACCACCTCGGGGGGCTGAGCGCTGCCGGCTCCGCCGGTATGGCCGCTCTCGACCAGGTCCTGGCGGCGTCCGCCCAGCCGAACATCTATCTGAAGGCGTCGGGTTTCCACTACTGCTCGCAGCGCCCCTGGGACCACCCCTGGCACGACGCGCTCGGGGTGCTCCGGGCCCTCGCTGGAGCCTTCGGTGCGGGCCGGCTCTGCTGGGGCTCGGACTTCCCGGCGAGCCGCCCGTTCTGCACCTACCGCCAGTCGCTCGAGGCGGTGCGGACCCACGCCGAGTTCCTCGCCACCACGGAGCGGGACGCGATCCTCGGCGGGAACCTCTCGGGGCTCCTCGCAGGTCGCAGGACAACCACGGAGGAGAAAAGGTGACCTTCCCCGCAGGACCACCTCGCAGAGCCCTGGTGGTGCGCGGCGGCTGGGAGGGGCACGTCCCCGTAGAGGCCACGGAGCTGTTCACCGCCGGCTTGGAGCGCGACGGCTTCGAGGTGGAGCTCGCCGACACCCTCGAGGTCTACACCGACGCCGCGCTGCTCGGAGCGACCGACCTCGTGGTCCAGTGCTGGACGATGGGGACGATCACCGACGCCCAGGCCAACGGCCTGCGCGAAGCGGTCGCCGCGGGAACCGGCCTCGCCGGATGGCACGGCGGGATCGTCGACTCGTTCCGCTCCTGCCCGGGCTACCTCCAGCTCACCGGAGGGCAGTTCGTCGCCCACCCGGGTGGCTTCGTCGACTACGAGGTGGTGGTCGAGCCCGGCCGGCGTGACCACGAGATCGTCGCAGGGATCGACTCGTTCTCACTGCGCAGCGAGCAGTACTGGGTGCTCACCGACGCGGTGGTGGAGGTCCTCGCCACCACCACGATCCCCGCTCCAGGAGGAGATCCCTGGCACGAAGGGGTGAGGGTGCCGGCGGTCTGGACCCGGCGATGGGGACGGGGGCGGGTCTTCGTCACGACCATCGGCCACCAGAAGGAGGTCCGGGACCTGGAGGTCCCCGAGGTGCAGCGGATCGTGGAGCGCGGGATGCGCTGGGCGGCACGCCGGGCCGGCTGACCCGCCACGCCGGCTGGCCGCCTACCCCTCGGCGGGCCCGCCCGGGCGCAACGGGGCCGAGACCGTCGCGCACCAGCGGGCGAGGCGCCCGCACAGCTCATCGTCGCGGCGTAAGGCGGCGAGCGACTCACCTTCCCGGGTGCGCCATCGGCGGGCCACCGCATCGGACGGGGAGGCCTCCAACAGCGCAGCCGCCTGGACGGCAGCGCCGAGGGCTACCAGCTCGGTCGCAGCGGGCACGAGCAAGGGTCGCCCGGTGACCCGGCCGAGGGCGTCCTGCCAGACCCGGCTGCGGGACCCGCCGCCGACGAGCACCACCGGCCCGGTCCCGGCCCCGCTTCGTAGAGCCACCTCCCCGAGCGCCTCTGCGAGGGTCCAGGCGGCACCCTCGTAGGCCGCTTGCAGGACGGCTCGCCGGTCGGTGCCGTGGCGGAGACCGGCGAGGGACCCCGACGCCGCGGGCAGGTCGGGGGTCCGCTCCCCGTCCAGCCAGGGCAGGAGCACGACCTCCCCGGAGGGGACCACGTCGTCACGGTCGAGGCCGAGCAGGGCGGCCACCGAGTCCACGGCGAGCGTCGCGTTGAGGGTGCAGGCAAGGGGCAGATAGCGGCCGTCGGCGGAGGCGAAGCCGGCCACCACCCCCGAGGCGTCGGCGCAGGGCTCGGTCGACACCGAGAACGCGGTCCCCGACGTGCCGAGCGAGACGCACAGCTCGCCGGGCAGCAGGCCGAGGCCGAGAGCTGCAGCGGCGTTGTCGCCGGCCCCCGGGGCGATGGGCGTTCCGGGGGCGAGG
Organism: Actinomycetes bacterium; assembly: GCA_021819345.1. Classification (GTDB taxonomy): domain Bacteria; phylum Actinomycetota; class Acidimicrobiia; order Acidimicrobiales; family Palsa-688; genus JAKAQB01. The sequence continues at coordinate 3,621 of JAKARG010000305.1, forward strand.
CCGAAACGCTCCGCCGCGCCGGACGACACCTCCCCGGTCGGATCGCTCGGGCCGAGCACCTCCGCCAGCTGCTCGCGCTCCAGGCCCACCTCGGGGAGCGACAGCACGTCCTCGGCGTAGTCCTCGTCGGTCGGGCTCCACCACCCGGTGCCCGACGCATCGCTTCGGTCGGTGCGCGCCAGCCGCCCGCTCAGCAGCGAGCCCAGGTAGTCGTGCGGCAGGCACACGGTTGCTGCTTCGGCGGCGAGCTCGGGTCGGCTGCGTCGCAGCCACGCCCAGGACGACACGGTGAACGCTGCGGTGAGGACCGATCCGACCCGGGCCGAGCAGGCTCGGCGACCCCCGAGCGCCTCGACGAGGCGGGCGGCGTCGGGCGCTCCGCGGGTGTCGTTCCAGAGGATCGCAGGGTGCAGCGGCGTGCGGTCCCGACCGAGGACCACCAGGCCGTGCTGCTGGGCCGCGACCGAGATCGCAGCGACCCGCCCGGCGCATCCGGTGGCCGCCAGCGCGTCGCCAAGCGCCCGTCCCCACAGCTCCGGATGGGTCTCCCGGGCCCCATCGGTCCCCTCGACGAGATGCGCCGAGCGCCCGGTCGCAACGACGCTGCCGTCCTCGGCGTCGACGACGAGGACCTTGGTCGACTGGGTGGAGCTGTCCACCCCGGCCACGAGCACCACGCCGGCGAAGCTAGCGCCGGCGCCAGCAGTTGCGAGCTGCCGCTCCTTGCCCCTCGACGGGCCTTGCAGCATCCGGGGGGCGGGCGTAGCTTCGCAAACGTTTCACCCCTGCCATCCGTGCCCGCCGAGGAGACCGACCGTGACCGAGAGCTACACCCCGACCCCCGAGGACCACTTCAGCTTCGGGCTGTGGACAGTCGGCTGGCAGGG
>JAKARG010000306.1 GCA_021819345.1 Actinomycetes bacterium
CAACACTCACAGTCCCCAAACACGCCCAAGGAGCCCACACAGCGTGACCGCGACTCCCATACCGCCACCGGAGCGCTTGTTTTAGGACTAGTGCGCCTTGGCTCGAGGCAGTACCGGGCAACGGGAAAGCGGTCGGCGGTACGTTCGACACGGCAGACCTTTACTGCACCAATTGAGCACGATGGAGGCGGATGGATGAAACGGATAGGCAAACTAGTGGCGGGTGCGGGCGTTGCGGCGGTATTGGTATCGGGCGGGTTCGTTGTGTCTTTCGACGCCCATCATCACGAGACGACCACCGTCAGCGCCGGAGCTGGAGCGTCGTCGGCGACCCTGCCTCCCTTGTCAAGCACCGTAATCGCCGCAGTCAATAACCAAGGTAGCGGTAACGCTCTTTCGGCTGTGAGCACCACTACGACTAGGATTGCGATGGCCACCGCAGAGGCCACCGCACTAGGCAGCCTCCCCGCAGGATCAGGAGTGATGGGGGGAAGCCTGATGGATTTCTCCTCTACGTTGTACCCAAACGAGAGGCTCGTGTGGGCGTTCGAAGTCGACCCTGCAGGAGGCATCCCAACTGCTCACGGACCAATCGGAGACCCTGGTACAGTTGCGCCACAGAACTATATGGTTGCCTTTGTGGACGCCACAACTGGCGCGGGCTTGGGCGCCACGGCCGGTACCTCCAGCTCGCTGCCAGCACTGCCACCGGTGTTGGCGACAACCGGAACAAGCTAACTAACGAAAACCGTTTCCTGCTGCCTCGGCGAGGCGCCCGCCTGCCCCGCCCGGCCGGCAGCGACGTCGCTTGATCCCAGGCGGGAAGCCTCCGCCAACTCGTCCCCCCGGACAGGTAGACTGTCCCGTCGCCGCAGGACGCGGCCAACGGCTGGCTAGGGCGTCGGCTGGGTGGCCGCCAGGTGGGTTTCCAGCACCGCCAACGCCGGCCCGGGGACGGACGGCGCCGAGGCCCCCGGGCGTGGCAGCCCGCACGTCCCGGTAGGGACCGCCCTTGCGGGCGGCCCCCGGACAGATCCCAGCGTGCGGAACGGTAGGGTGGCGGGGAGGGACTTCCCCTCCCCGCATAACCCGTCAAACCGGACGTGAGCCTCTCGACTCATCCGGCTTCCTGCTCCACGCCAAGCGGGCCATCGTCCGCCAGCGGGTCGCGATGGCGAGGGCGCTCGCGGCTCGTCCCTCGGCGGCCCGGCCGAGGAGATCACCCAACGCCCGGCGCATCCCTACACCCAGCTGCTCGTCGCCTCGGCACCGGACCCCGACGACCTGGCCAGCACGCTCCGCCACGCTCGGGCGAGCACGACCCAACCGAGCGCGCCCGCAGACGTGCCCGGCTGCCGCTTCCACCCCCGCTGCCCATTTGCTGACCAGCACTGCCGGAGCGAGGTTCCCAGCCTCGTCGCCACCGCCCCGGGTCGCCTGGCGGCGTGCTGGCACCTCGAGCTGGCAGCGCCCGAGCTGCTCTCTGCTCTCCGGGACCCACACAAACCGCCCGACGAGCACGAACGGACAGAAACCAGAAAGGAATGTACCTGAAATGAACACCTCTACATCCACCAGCCGGCCCGGCAGGTTCCGGACCTCGGGAGCGCTCCTCGCGGCCGGCCTCCTCGCGGCCGGCACCCTGAGCGCCTGCGGCGCTTCCAAACCGAGCGCCCAGGGGCCGTCGAAGACCAGCACCACTACCAGTAGCTCCTCGCCGTCGGCCAAGCCCGTGACCATCACAGTCGAGTCGAGCCCGGTCAACGTGCTCACGAGGAGCTTCAACCCCTTCAGCACCACGTCTGCCTCGAGCTCGGTGGGGTCCAACTCGTTCATCTACGAGCCCCTGCTCCAGTTCGACGCAGCCAAGGCCGGGGTGATCTACCCGTGGTTGGCCTCGAAGTACGCCTTCTCCAACGGGGGAAAGACCGTTACCTTCACGATCCGTCCAGGCGTGAAGTTCTCCAACGGGACGCCCCTGACGCCAGCCGACGTGGCCTTCACCTACAACCTGGTCAAGAAGAACCCGGCCATCAACACCGCCGGTCTCACGATCACCTCGGTGACGACTTCGGGCGACACGGTGTCGCTCGCCTTCCCGAGCCCGCAGTACACGAACCTGCAGAACATCGCGAGCGTGTACATAGTGCCGGAATCGGTCTGGGCCAAGGTCGGCAACCCCGCCACCTACATCGATCCCAACCCCGTCGGCACCGGGCCCTACACCCTCGGCACGTTCACCCCGCAAGGCTTCACGCTCGCGAGGAACCCCCACTACTGGCAGGAGAGCAAGGTGAGGATCCAGACCCTGGACTTCCCCGCCTACGCATCCAACACCGACGCCGAGGACGCACTCTTCTCGGGGCAGCTCACCTGGGCAGGCAACTTCGTGCCCAACCTGAAGAAGCTCTTCCTCTCCAAGTCACCCAGCAACGCGGCTTGGGAGGCGCCGGTCAGCACCGTGTTCCTCATGCCCAACCTGCACCGGTTCCCCCTCGACCAGACAGCGGTGCGCAAGGCGGTGAGCTTGGCGATCGACCGCGGGGTGCTCAGCCGAGTCGGGGAAGCCGGTCTCGAGCCGCCCGCCGCGAGCTCGACCGGTCTCACCCTGCCGACCCTCTCCGCCTACCTCGCCCCTTCGGCGAAGAGCGACACGCTCTCGCCCGGCGCGAACATCTCGGCCGCCGATAAGGTCCTCGAGGCCGCGGGGTGGGTGAAGAAGGGGGCCTACTTCGAGAAGGGGGGAAAGACCCTTGCCTTCTCCATCTCCGACCCGACCGCCTACACCGACTACGCCGCGGACGCCGCGCTCATCGCTGCGCAGCTGAAGAAGGCCGGGATGGATGTCACCTTCAATGGGATGTCGGTCACCGGCTGGTCGAGCGCGGTGTCCACAGGCGCTTTCGACTCGGTGATCCACTGGGCCAACACGGCTCAGAACGCCTACTCGCTCTACGACGGCTTGCTCAGCAGCAGCCTCATGAAGTCCGGTAGCGGCGACTACGAGCACCTCGTCGACCCGTCGCTCGACACCCAGTTGGGGAAGGTTGCCGCCTCTCCGACCATCGCCGCAGAGAGGGCCGCGCTGGCGCCGATCGAGACCTACGTCGCCAACAACCTCCCGGTCATCCCGCTCGTGGACGCGGTGGCGTGGTCCGAGGTCAACGGCCAGAAGGTCACCGGCTGGCCGACACCCTCGAACCCCTACGAGACGGCTCAGCCGGCGGCGCCCACCAACGAGGTGGTCGTACTGCACCTCTCGCCTCGCTGATCGCTGGTCGGCTCTGGCTCAGCCGCCACGCGCTTGGGCAAGCGGACCCGCCTACTGCTCGTAGCGCGGGTCCGCTGAACCGCTACCACGCCCGTTCGTCCGGCATCCGCAGCTCGACCTGACGACGAGGTGTGTCGGGAGCACGACGTTTCTTGGTGGGGGGGCGCTACGTTCGGTCATGGCCACGAGGGTATCCACCGCGACGGCACCGAGCTGCTGGGCGGGCTGGCGCACGGTGGTCAGCGGTGGCCGAAGGTAGCGGGCCAAGGGGATGTTGTCGAAGCCGGTCACGGCGACGTCGGCGGGGACTCGCAACCCGGCCTCGCGAAGGGCATGGGTCACTCCGACGGCCATCTGGTCGTTGGCGCATGCGATCCCCTCGGGCAAGGGCGGGCCCGCCTCGATCCGTCGCCGCATGGCGTCGGCGGCACCGGCGGCGGTCCAATCCGCCGACCACCACGCATCTTGCTCCTCGAAGGAGGCGCCGAGGTGCTCGACGGCCGAGCGGAACGCCTCGGCGCGGGTATAGCTGTCGGGGCTCGAATCGATCCCGGCCATGAAGGCCAAGCGGTGCAAGCAGTGTGTGCCGATGAGGTGCTCGGCGATGGCTTCCATCCCCCCCCGGTTGTCGACCCGGACCGTCCGAGCCGACCGAGACCGGCCGCTGCCGGCGAGCAGCACCATCGGGGTGCGGGCGGCAAGCGACGCGACGCGATGCGAGGGGAGCACCTGGTCCAAGACGATGAGGCCGTCCGACTTTCCGGTCAAGGATGTGGTCGTGGCGACGTCGCCGGCGTGGACCCCGCGCAGCAGGAGGGAATAACCATGCTGCTGGGCCGCTGCTTCTGCCCCCCTGATCACCGAGTCGGTGAACAACAAGTCGGTTTCCACCTCGGCGAGATCGTCGTTCTCGTCCCCGGGCTCCTTGGCCGGCGGGCGGACGAAGACGAGGGCGAGCACTTGCTTCACCCGGCTCGACAGCTGGCGGGCAGCGCCATTGGGCACGAATTGCAGCTCAGCGGCCGCGTCGAGCACCCGGTCCCGGGTCTCGGGGCGGGCGTGACCTCGGGTGTTGAGGACACGGGAAACCGTGGCGATCGAAACGCCAGCGAGGGCAGCTACGTCGTAGATGGTGGGTGTGGCGATCTCCAGCGGAGCCCTGTCCATGTTCCCTCGGCGACCGCTCCCAGGTCGAAGCTCGACGAGTCGCGATGTTAC
>JAKARG010000307.1 GCA_021819345.1 Actinomycetes bacterium
ATGAAGAGTACCGTTGTCCTACTAGCTGTGCTACCGTTGAAATATGGCACAACGGGAAAAGCGATCGGTTTCCTTCCCACCGGAGCTGGCGAAGGACATCGACCAGGCAGCGGAGGCCGCCGGGTCGTCGTTCAGCGCGTGGATAGCCGAGACGGCGTCACGCCGTCTCAGGCTGGAAGCAGGACGTCGGGGTGTCGCGGAGTGGGAGCTCGAGCACGGAGCCCTCACTGAAAAGGAGCTGGCTGAGGGATTGCACCGGGCGCGCGAGCTTCTCGGCAGGGCCTCCTCGAGCGCTCCCGCGTCCAAGAAGCGGTCGGCGTGATGGCTGGGGTGACTTACGACACGGGTGCGCTCATCGCAGGCGAGCGAAACGACCGGCGCATGTGGGCGTTGCATGTCGGATTCCTGGCGGAAGAGGTCCTTCCCACCGTGCCCGCACCCGTCGTCGCCGAAGCATGGCGCGGTGGGTCTCATCAGGCCAGCCTCGCTCGGATGCTCGCCGGGTGCGAGATCGACGCGATGACTCCCGATCAGGCGCGCCGGGTGGGCGAGCTGGCCGGCCGGTCCGGACACGACGATGTCGTCGACGTGACCGTTGGAGAAGGTGCTGTCCGGAGGGGTGACGAAGTCGTCGTCACCTCGAACAAGCAGCACATCGCCACGGTGATCCAAGCTGCCGGTGGAAGGCTCCGTATCGAGAGCATCTGACCGGGGATCGGATGCTCCAGAGGCCCCAGATCCTGACCCCAAGTCGACCCTCGAGCGGGCAGCTTCCGGTAGACGGCGGCGGACGGGCACCCCGCGGACGCGCCCAGAGCTCTGTCCGCGTTCCGTTCCCCGAGTGCGCCGGGTACCGGCCCAGCCAGATCTGGACCCATGACATCGGCGCACGAGCCCATGACGTTGTGCACGATCGCCCAGCATCTTCTCGGCGGCCCCGGTACCGGCCGACCTCTCGCAGAGTTGGAAACCGGTCATGTGCCACGCTGAGCGCGCGGGTGACGAGCTTGCGAGTGGGTCCGAGAAGGACTTCCCGGTCGAGCATGTCCACTGGCGCTCTCGATAGCGTCTCGGCCGTGTTCTATGTGACCGACCTTCGGCACTTCGAGGGCATCGAGCTCGACCCGCTGGCACCGGGACCGACCCTCGCCTTCGCGAGCTACCTGCGTCGCATCGTCCGGGCCGCCACCGCCTCCTCGGTCCCAGGCGCCCACCCGACCGCTCTCGCCTGCCGGCGACGTCCGCAGCGACGGCCCTGCCCAGGGCACCTACGGGTCGACCGCCAGGAGGTCCCTACGAGCATCCACTGGGGCTGCCCGGCCTGTGGCGAAGGCGGCCGGATCGACGGCTGGCAGGGCAGCCACGACGACCTGTCCTCCACGGAGCGACACCTGGCCGACGGGCCGCTCTGCCAGCTCGTCCTCCCCGAGGAGGCCTACCGGCTGTTGCTCGAGGAGCAGAGCTACGACCACCGCTGTGCCCGGATGGTCTACGCGGCCACCACCAGCTCGGATGGGGTGGTGCTGTCGGGGACCGAAGAAGAGCTGACCGCGCTCACCGAGATGGCAGGCGACTGGGCAGCGGTCGAGCGAAGTGCTCCCCGCCGACGACGCTGGCGTCAGGTCGCCCAGGCACTGGAACCCCGACAGCCGAGCTGGTCGGAGCAGCGGACCAAGGTCATGGCCGACGAGCTCGAGGCGCTGGGACTTCGTGTACCTCGGGCCCAGCTCGCCGCCATGATCCAGAAGGCACTCGCCGAGGTGGCGAGAAGCCTTGGCATCAGCGAGCCCGCTGCCCGCCGCTACGTCGACGACGAGCGGCTACGGGGCTTGGCGCAGGAGGCTGCGCTTCTGCTGGCTCCAGAGCAACCCGGCGCCGACCTCGTCGCATTGCCGCGCACCATTCCGGTATCTCTGGAGCTGCTCGGACGATCCGTCTCGGCCCTCGCAGAAGCCACCCGGGTCCGCCTCCTGAACAGAGACGAGCTCGGCGTCCAGGACGCACTGGACCTCGTATCCCTGTTCGGCCACTTCCTCCACGAGCGCACCGGCCATCAGCCGGGTCTGGTCTACCTCCCCCAGGCAGCGGTCGCACGAGCCGGGCGACTTCTCGAGTCGAGCGCCGAGGTCATCATCGTCGACGGTGCCGTCGGTCCCGAGTTGCCGCCCGGAACGGCAAGCGACTTGGCCCAGGCGTTCCTCGCCGACGCCCAGGCCCTGCGAGCCCTCGTGAGCGAGCACGGCACCAGCCCCTGGCCCACTCCGGACAGCTGAGTGGGTGAGCAGGCGCCGACTCGGTCACGGAGACGATGCCGTTCGGAGATCTTCGGTTGCCCAGAGGGCTCCACCGGCGTTGGCAGCATGCCCGGTCCGGCGGCTTTCGCGCTGTACCACCTACTGTTGGCCGTCTTGCTCCAGATGTGGATCACCTCAGGAACCTTCACCCGGGTGGCATCCGAGCCGAACCGGCGGATCGAAGAACAACCCGCGGATCGGCTGGAGGCACGTCAGGCTCGACGACGGCCGAGACGATGTCGAGGTCGATCCCGGGGAAGGCGTGAGCGCCCCGATTCCCGACGCACGCGATGTCGCCCCCAGGGAATCTCGGGGTGAGCGGTCTTCAGCCCCAAAGAGACAGCCGCTGGCTCGGTTCGGCCAAGATTTGGAGGCAGAAGCGAAGCACGGCTTCCTATCGACAAAGATCGTTGGCCATCGACCCTGCGACCGACGAGGATGCCGATGGCCGACAGCACCGCTGAGGGGCAAAGCGAGGAGATCACGAGCCTCGAGGGCATCCCAGCGCTCTCCCTCGACGCCATCAGCTCGGTCGCCTATGGGCCCCAGGCGATGCTCGTGGTACTGGCCACCGCGGGCGCGGGCGCGCTGGCGAAGATCGAGCCGATCACCGTCGCCATCGTCGTCCTTCTCGTGATCCTCGTCTTCTCCTACCGCCAGGTGATCGCCGCGTACCCCGACGGCGGCGGGTGCTACGCGGTCTCCAAGGCGAACCTCGGCCGCGGGCCCAGCCTGCTCGCCGGGGCGGCGCTGATCGTCGACTACGTCCTCACCGTCGCCGTGTCCGTCTCGGCGGGAGTCGCAGCGCTCGTGTCGGCTTTTCCCACCCTCCAGCCCGACAGCCTCGCGCTCGCACTGGGGATCCTGGCGGTGCTCACCGCCCTCAACCTCCGGGGCCTCGCGACGAGCGCCCGGGCCCTGCTCGCGCCCACGGCCGTCTTCATCGTCGGGATCTACCTCGTGATCGTGATGGGCCTGCTCCGCCAGCACCCCGCCTCCGGGGCAGGGATCCATGAGGCGGCCCTGCCGGCGGCAACCGGGGCGCTCGGTGTGCTGCTCATCCTGAAGGCCTTCGCCGCGGGCTGCAGCGCGCTGACGGGCGTTGAGGCCATCGCCAACGACGTCCCGGTCTTCCGTCAGCCGAGGGTGCGCCGTGCGATGCGGACCGAAGTGCTCCTTGGAGGCCTGCTCGGCACCATGCTGCTCGGGCTGTCGATCCTCACCGTGCGGTTCCACGTCGCGCCCGAAGCCTCCCAGACGGTCCTCAGCCAGCTGACCGGCGCGTCGGTCGGAAGAGGCGCTGTGTACTACGTGATCGACCTGTCGACGACGGCGATCCTGGCGATCGCCGCCAACACGTCGTTCGGCGGGCTGCCCGTGCTCGCCAGCCTCCTGGCTCGGGACAACCTCCTCCCTCACGTCTTCGGGCTGCGAGGTGACCGCCCCGTCTACCGCTACGGCGTGGCCGTGCTCGCGCTGGCGGCGGCAGCCCTCCTCGTGGCCGTCGACGCAGACACGAACGCGCTCATCCCCCTGTTCGCCATCGGGGTGTTCACCGGGTTCACCCTCTCGCAGACCGGGCTCGTGCGCCACTGGGTCCGCGAACGGCCGAAGGGCTGGCGGGCACGGGCGGCCTTGAACGGGCTCGGGGCAGCCATGACCGCAGTGGCGACCGTCATCTTCGTGGTCACGAAGTTCAGCTCCGGCGCCTGGATCGTGATCATCGCCATCCCGGCGATCATCGCCCTCTTCGCCCGTGTCGACCGCTACTACCGCGACGTCGCCGCCGAGCTCGGCATGGGAGAGACGCCCCCAGCTCCTCGGCCCGAGCCGAGCCTCGTCGTGGTGCCCGTCGCCGCCGTCTCCCGGATGACGTCGGCGGCGCTGTCCAAGGCGGTGTCGCTGGGCGACGAGGTCGCAGCGGTCAGCGTGCAGTTCGACGACAAGGCAGCCGCTTCCCTCCAAGACGAGTGGGACCGCTGGCAACCGGGCGTCCCGCTCACCATCTTGCGCTCGGCGTCTCGTTCCATCGCCAAGCCGATGCTCGCGTACCTCCACTCGCCGCGCCTGCAAGCCCGTTCCTCGGTCCTCGTCCTCATCCCCGAGGTCGAGCCCCGCAAGTGGCGTCATCAGCTCCTCCAGAACCAGCGCGGCATCATCCTCGCCAACGTGCTCCGACGTCACTCCGACGTC
>JAKARG010000308.1 GCA_021819345.1 Actinomycetes bacterium
GGTGGACGTCTCGGCGACGCCGACCCGTTGCGCTTCGTCTTCGGGCTCGACGCTGTTCCGGAGCCCTCCCGCTTGGAACGCCTGACCCAGGTCACGACCCTCGAGCGGGCGGTAGCGGTCGCATCCGCCGGGCAGCTCCTCTTCGGGCACCGAGACCAGCGGCGCTCGCACCCGGTCCCGAGCGAGGTCGGTGCGCGCCACGACCTCCCGCTCGACCACCTGGCGGTAAGAAGCCGGGTGCCCGGGCACGAGACCGACGTACTCGTCGAGCAGGAAGGCGCCGGCGGCGGCCAGGGTGAGCCGGCCGGTGGCGAAGCGCGCGGCCAGCGCGTCGTAGGCGACCTGGGGAGAGCCGCCGGTCGCCAACCCGAGAACCGCTTCGGGCCGGCACGCCACCAACCCGGCGACGGCTTCGGCGGCGAGCGCCCCACCGGCCGAGGGAGCCGTCTTGCATACGAGAGGGGGATAGTGCTTGACAAATGAGCCCTCTCGGGCGAACCTTGTATACGTGGTGGGGAAGAGATGAGCTCGGCCGAGGCGGCCTACGCTGCCCTACGAGAGGGGATCGTCTCGGGGCAGCACGCCGGCGGGGCACGCCTCGAGGAAGAGACCCTCGCCGCCGCGCTCGGCGTGTCCCGCACGCCGGTGCGAGAGGCGCTGCGCCGCCTGCACGCCGAGGGTCTGGTCCAAGTCGAGCCCCGGCGCGGAGCACGGGTGTCGACCTGGGGTGCCGAGGAGCTGGACGAGATCTTCGAGCTGCGGGCCCTCGTCGAGGGCTACGGGGCGGCGAGAGCGGCGACCCGGGTGACCGAGGCTCAGCTCGCCCAGCTGGAGGACCTCTGCGAAGCGATGGAGGAGGCAGCGTGTGCGCCCGGTGGTGCCGACCACGCGCTGATCGGCCGGCTCAACAACGAGCTGCACGCCGCGGTGCACCGGGCGGCGTCGAGCCGCTACGTGGCGGGCCTGCTCACGAGCTTGGTGCAGATCCCCCTCGTGGTGCGCACCTTCCAGCGCTACCAGCCCGAGGAGCTGGCGCGCAGCATGGGGCATCATCGCGAGCTGGTCGCCGCCCTGCGCGCCGGTCGGCCCGAGTGGGCCGAGGCGGTGATGCACGCGCACGTCGAGGCGGCCCGGGCGACGCTACGCCGTGACCTCGGAGCCGAACCGGCCGGCGAGCCGGCGGCGATGGAGCGATGAGCGCAGTGGCGGGACCGCTCGAGGGCGTCCGGGTGGTGGAGTGCGGCACGCTCATCGCCGGCCCGTTCTGCGGGCAGCTGCTCGGAGACTTCGGGGCCGAGGTGATCAAGGTGGAGGACCCCGCCGGCGGGGACCCGATGCGCCAGTGGGGGCAGGTGAAGGTCGACGGTCTCTCGCTGCACTGGCCGATCGTGGCCCGCAACAAGAAGTCGGTCACTGCGGACCTGCGCCGGCCCGGGGGACAGGAGCTGTTGCGCGGCCTGCTCGAGCGTTCCGACGTCCTCGTGGAGAACTTCCGCCCCGGCACCCTCGAGCGCTGGGGTCTCGGTCCCGCCGAGCTGGCGTCGATCGCCCCCCACCTGGTGGTGGTGCGGGTGAGCGGCTACGGCCAGAGCGGGCCGTTCGCGCCGCGCGCCGGCTTCGGCTCGATCGGCGAGGCGATGGGCGGCCTGCGCTACCTCTCGGGGGAGCCCGACCGTCCGCCTGCTCGTGTCGGCATCTCCCTCGGCGACTCGCTCGCCGCCACCTTCGCCGCCTTCGGGGCGGTGCTCGCCCTTCGCTCCCGGGACCGCACCGGACGGGGCCAGGTGGTCGACTCGGCGATCTACGAGGCGGTGCTCTCGCTCATGGAGGCGGTCCTGCCGGAGTGGGAGCTGGCTCGCTACCAGCGCCAGCGCACCGGCTCGGTCCTGCCCGGGGCAGTGCCCTCCAACGTCTATCCGACCCGCGACGGCGAGGAGGTGCTCGTCGCCGCCAACCGCGACACGGTCTTCTCCCGGCTGGCGTCGGCGATGGGGCGTCCGGAGCTCGCCGCCGACGAGCGGTACGCCACCAACGACGCCCGCTCCGCGCGCCAGAGCGAGCTGGATGCCGTGGTGGCCGCCTGGACCGTCACCCTCGACGCCGAGGCATTGCTCGAGGCGCTCGCCGAGGCCGGCGTCCCTGCCGGTCGGATATACCAGACAAAAGATATGCTCGCGGACCCGCACTTCGCCGCCCGGGAAGCCTTCGTCCGCCTGGTCCACCCGGTGCTCGGGGACTTTCCCCTCCAGAACGTCGCCCCGAAGCTCTCGGAGACCCCGGGATCGGTGCGCAGCCTCGGCCCGGACCTCGGGGAGCACAACGACGAGGTGTACCGCGGCCTGCTCGGCCTCGACGACGAGCGCCTCGCTGCGCTTCGCGCCGAGGGGATCGTGTGAGCCCGCCACGACAGACGCAACGACAGAGGAGAAAGGGGAGGCGATGAGCTACCGGTTGGGCGTCGACGTGGGGGGAACCTTCACCGACGTGCTCCTGATCGACGAGTCGAGCGGGTCCACCCAGAGGGCCAAGACCCCCTCGACCCCGGCCGACCAGTCGGTCGGGGTGCTCGAAGGGATCCGCAAGGTCTGTGCCCTGGCCGGCATCGAGCCCTCCGAGGTCGCCCATTTCCTCCACGGCACCACGGTCGCGACCAATGCCATCCTCGAGGGCAAGGGCGCCAGGGTGGGACTGGTCACCACCGCCGGCTTCCGCCAAGTGCTGCAGGTCGCCCGCTCCTTCGTGCCGGGCGGGCTCGCCGGGTGGATCACCTGGCCGAAGCCGACCCCGCTCGCGCACCTCGAGGACACCGTAGAGGTGCCCGAGCGGGTCGACACCCGGGGGAAAGTCCTCGTTCCCCTCGACGAGGACGCTGCGCAGGCTGCGCTCGGGCACCTCCGGGCCCAGGGGGTCGAGGCGCTGACCGTCGCCTTCGTCAACTCCTTCGCCAACCCCGACCACGAGCGGCGCGTCGGCGAGCTCGCCGCCCGGGAGCTGCCCGGGGTGCCGGTGTCGCTGTCGTCGGAGATCCTCCCCGAGATCCGCGAGTACGAGCGGACGATCACGACCGTCGCCAACAGCTACGTCCGTCCGATCGTGGGGCGGTACCTCGAGTCCCTCGAGCGCGAGCTGCGCGCCGGTGGGGTGGCTGCCTCGCTGCACGTGCTGCGCAGCGACGGCGGCCTGGCGAGCATCGACACCGCCGAGGTCGCCCCGGTCAACCTGCTCATGTCCGGACCCGCCGGCGGGGTGGCCGGCGCGGTCTGGGCTGCCGGGCAGGCCGGGTATGCCAACCTGATCACCTTCGACATGGGGGGCACCTCGACCGACGTGGCCCTGGTGGAGGGGGGCAAGGCCCGGACCGGCCGGGAGACCACCGTCGGGGACCTCACCGTACGGGCCTCCTCGGTCGACGTGCGGACGGTGGGCGCCGGTGGTGGGTCGATCGCGCACGTCCCCGAGCTGACCCGGGCGCTCCGGGTCGGGCCGCAGTCGGCCGGCGCCGAGCCCGGACCCGCCGCCTACGGCAAGGGCGGCACCGAGCCGACGGTGACCGACGCCAACGTGGTGCTCGGCTACCTGCCACCCCGCCTGATCGGCGGGGAGATGACCCTCGACGTCGGCGTCGCCACCGCAGCGGTCGCCAAGGTGGCCGACGCGATGGGACTCCCCGATGCCCGCACTGCTGCGGCGGGGATCGTCGACATCGTCAACGAGAACATGTTCGGGGCCTTGCGGCTGGTCTCGGTCCAGCAGGGCTACGATCCGCGTGACTTCGCCCTCGTCGCCTTCGGGGGGGCCGGCCCGCTGCACGCCAACGCCCTCGGTCGGCTGATGGGCTCCTGGCCGGTCATCGTCCCCCCTTCCCCAGGGGTCCTCTGCGCCTACGGGGACGCCACCACCAGCCTGCGCAACGAGGCAGCCCGCACCTACATCCGCCGCTTCTCGGAGACCTCCGACGCCGATATCACCCGCGCTCTCGACGTGCTCGCCGCCGAGGCGCGCAGCGCGCTCGACGCGGAAGGGGTCGCCGAGGCCGACCAGCGGGTCACCTGGCAGGTCGACGTGCGCTACCAGGGGCAGGGATTCGAGGTGCCAATCGACGTGGAGCCCGACCTGGTCGGCCAGCCGGGGATGCTCGAAGAGGTCGGCCGGCGCTTCGACGCCGAGCACCGCCGGCTGTTCATGTTCGACCTCGACAGCCCGCACGAGGTCGTCAACCTCCGCGCGGTCGTCACCGCCGCGGCCGCGCACGTTCCGGCTCCCCGCCTGCGCTCGGGCGGGGCCGACCCGAGCGCTGCGCTGACCGACACCGTCACGATCTGGGCCGACGGAGCCGAGCACCGGGCCGGGATCTACGACCGGGGCCTCCTCGTGGCCGGCAACGTGGTCGCCGGGCCGGCCGTGGTCACCGAGATGGACTCCACCACCCTCGTCCTGCCCGGTCACGCGGCGACCGTCGACGAGATCGGAAACCTCATC
>JAKARG010000309.1 GCA_021819345.1 Actinomycetes bacterium
ATCTGCCAACGGGCTCGCCGAACAAGGGATCGACCTGCGCACGGGACTCCAGCTGGCCGAGATCGACACCCGAGCACGCATCGCGTCGTTCGCTGACGGGACCACCCTGGACTACACCCTGCTGCTCGGCATACCCCGGGCGGTGCCGCCTGCGGTGATCGCAGACAGCCCGCTGGCCGGAGAGGACGGCTGGATCTGGCCAGACCCCGAGACCGGCCGCACCGCCTTCGACGGTGTCTACGCGGTCGGTGACTGCACGGCGGTGGAGAACCTGCCGCGGGCCGGGGTCTTCGCAGAAGGGTTGGGCCGGGCGGCCGGGGCGAGCGTCGCCGCGGAGATCGCCGGTGGTGGCGCCACCCCCTACGACGGGACGGGCTACTGCTTCTTGGAGTTCAACGGGCGACGAGCCGCCGCGCTCGAAGGAAGGTTCTTCGCCAAACCGAAGCCGATCCTGCGAATGGCAGAGCCCGACATCGAGACCTACGCCCGCAAGGAGTCATTCGAAGCCGAGCGGCTGCGGGAGTGGCTGGGGATGTGAACGGCCGCCTCACTCGCCTCGTCGACGGGAACGAGACGAGGCGACAGACCAGCCCGGTGCGACGGTCACCACCCGCTTTGGAAAATGCGCTGGGAACGAGCCCAGTCTTCGCCGAATCTTCACCGCCGCCCGGTACGGTCGGAGGTAGTCGAGGAGAAGGAGGAAGCCCGTGAAACGTGCACGCGCGACCCGCTGGATGATCGCAGGGGCGGCGTTTGGACTGTCGGCTGCGCTCTCGGCCGGGGTTGCCCTCGCCGTTGCCCCAGGTCCGACCGCCCCCACGGCTTCGCAGGCCATCTCGATGGCCACCTCGCGAAGCGGTACTGGCGCGTCGGGCACCGGGTTCCCCATGGGATCGCTGGGCGGCGCGACGGGAATGATGGGCGACGGGGCGACGGCCTACGGGGCGATGGGCTCCTCGATGACCGGTGCCGGCGCCGCCAGTGGGGGTGCCATTACCAACGCAAGCCTCGCAGCCCTGGTGAGCCGGGGCGAGCAGGGGGCGAGCATCGACCCGAGGGCGAACACCGTGACCTATCTGGGCCAAACCGTCACCCTGGTCGCCCTGGCCTCGCCGCACGGTGAGCCCAACATGACCTGGGAGATCGACGGGCTGGTCAACCCGACGGTGACGGTGGCGCCCGGGGCTCAGGTGACGGTGATGTTGGTGAACACCGACTGGGGATACATGCACGGCTTCGAGCTGACCACGACGCCACCGCCCTACCCGGAGATGGCGATGGCCGGCGTGGCGGACACCTTCTTTCTGATGCCGCTTCCCCCGCGCACCACGAAGGACACCGCGACGGCGAGATACCACACCCGCAGCGCAAGCTTCACCGCAGCGGCCGGCACCTACCACTACCTCTGCCCGGTCCCCGGCCACGCCGCGGCGGGCATGTTCGGCACGCTCGTCGTCTCGTGAGCGCCCACTATCCTGATGGTGAGCCCGTTGGCGGCGTGACGAGCACCGAGCTGGTCGCGCCGGCCAAGTTGGTGCGGCACCGACTCGCATGTCGCGACATGGGCACAACAGTGGCAGAGAGGTGGTGGGCGAGATGATGGTGTTCGGCCCGCTCGTCATGCTGATCGGCTTTGTCGTGGTGCTGGTCGGCGTGATGGTGGCGCTGCGATTCGTGGCAGGTGGCGCCGGCCAGGGCGCCATGGGCCCAGGGTGCATGGGCCGTACTCGCACGCCGGGGAGGCGTGTTTCGGGCCTCGAAACCCCGAGGCCAGCTCCCGACCCGCTCGAGATCGTCCGCGAGCGCTACGCCCGAGGCGAGATCGACCATGACGAGCTGGAGCGCTACTTGGACAACCTGGTCGTCGACGAGCGACCCGGTCGCACCTCCGCCGACCCGCCAAGGTAGAACCCTCGGCCAAGAGATCTGACCGAAGGCACGCTCGAGCTGCGTTCCGGCATCGCTGCAGCACCGTTGCGCCTGACAAACGTGGTGACGCTGCATCCCTCCGAAGGTGCTACCAGCGGAGAATTGTGCGCTACCTAGCGGCAGACGACGGGTGTCGCGTGGAGCGCAGCAACAGGGTGATCCCCTGGGCGAGAGAGCCCGAGGTGAGCACGCCGACGGTGCGTTCGAGGATCCGGCCTCCGGGGGACACGAACACCGTAGTGGGCAGTCCGAACAGCCCGTAGGCGGTGGCGGCGGTGCCGTGGGGGTCGTAGACCGAGGGGTAGGTGACGTCGAACTCGTGCAAGAAGGACAGCGCCGCGCCACGGGTGTCGTTCGTGTCCACACCCACGAAGGCGACCCGGCCGCCCACCCGGCGGTATGCGGCTTCGAGCAGCGGTGCTTCCTTGCGGCAGTCGACGCACCATGACGCCCAGAAGTTGACGAGCACCGGTCGCCCCCGGAACCGACTGAGGCTGAGGGTCCGCGTCGGGTCGGTCAGATCGGGCAGGGAGAACGCCGGGGCGGGGCCACCGCCGAAGGTGGTTAGCTGCGGGGCACCACCCGACCCACTGGCGTTGTCGACCAGGCTCGGTTGGACGACGAGGGCGACGGCGGTCGCCGCGAGGACGAGCGCGATCGCTGCTTTCACTCCCCGACGCCACCGGCGCCGCTTCCGACCAACCACCCCGGCCCCCTTCCCGGAGTCGCCGGTGCCGGTATGGCCGGCGTCGGCGTGGTCTATGTCGATGTGGCCTGGGAGCCCTGGCGTGCCCACTTGAGTGTCGGCACTCGGGTCGGTTCGACTTGCCTCCACGCAGGACAAGGTACTACACCATGTCGCAGAAGTTATTCGTCACGACGAGCCCGACAAGCACCGACGGCCGAGCCGCCACGAGAGGAGACCACATGACCCTGCAGCTGGGAGACACCGCACCCGACTTCACCGCCGAGACCACCGAGGGAGAGCTCTCCTTCTACGAGTGGCTGGGCAACCAGAACAGAGGGTTCACCACGTTGAAGTCGTACCTGCGTGTCACCCCCCAGCCCAGCCGGTAGGCGGTCCGTGGGCCGGGCGACCCCGGTCGATCGGGTGCGCCACGTCTCGGAGGTGACCGACATCACTCACCGTCACGTTCCTGTCCTCGCCAGACGCCGCCGGTGCTCCCCGAGCAGACCGTGGTGGGAGCGTCGATGAACGCCGCCATCGGCCACAGCGCGGTGCTGCTCGGCTTGGTCTCGGCCCTCGTCGGGATGGCGACGCTCGGATTGGGCCTCGCTCGGGGGAACCAAAGCTGGCTGCGCAGCGGGCAGAGCTACCCGTGGCTCGTCCTCCTGGCCGCTGCGGTGGCCGCGGGAGCGATGGAGCACGCCCTTATCACCCGGGACTTCTCCCTCGCCTACGTCGCCCAGAACGACGGGCTCGGCACGCCGCTGCTGTTCCGCATCACCGGGATGTGGTCGGCACTGCAGGGCTCGCTCTTGCTGTGGACGCTGATCCTGGCCGGCTACCTGGGGTTGGTCGCCTGGCACTTCCGGCGCCGGGCCACGGACCCCCTCGTGGCGTGGGCCACCTTCGTCGGCCTCGGGGTCGCCGCCTTCTTCTTCGGGCTCATGATGGTGGGCGCCGCCGACCCGTTCCGGACCCTGCCCGGCCCGGCCCCGACCAACGGCCCCGGTCCCAATCCGCTGCTCCAGAACAACCCGCTCGTCGCCTTCCATCCGCCCATGCTCTACCTGGGCTTCGTCGGCTTCACCGTGCCGTTCATGTTCGCCGTCGCCGCGCTCATCACCGGGCGCCTCGGCGAGGGCTGGCTGCTCGAGACCCGCCGCTGGACGCTGTTCGCCTGGGGGTTCCTCACCTTGGGCCTCGTGCTCGGGATGTTCTGGTCCTACCAGGTGCTCGGATGGGGCGGCTACTGGTCCTGGGACCCCGTCGAGAACGCGGCGCTCTTGCCCTGGCTGACCGGCACGGCGTACCTGCACTCGGTGATGGTCCAAGAGCGCCGGGGGATGCTGCGGGTGTGGAACCTCTCCCTCGTGCTCGCCACCTTCGCCCTCACCATCTTCGGCACCTTCCTCACCCGCTCGGGGGTGATCGAGTCGGTGCACGCCTTCAGCACCTCCTCGGTCGGCCCGGTCATCCTCGGCTTCTTCGGGCTCGTCCTGGTGGTAGCCGTGGGCCTCATCGCCTGGCGGGGCGAGCAGCTGCGCTCACCGGGCGCCATCGACTCGCCGTTGTCCCGAGAGGGCGCCTTCCTCGCCAACAACCTCGCCTTCGGCGCCTTCGCCTTCGTGGTGCTGCTCGGCACGGTGTTTCCCCTCGTGTTCGAGGTGCTCCACCACCAGAGCGTGACCGTCGGTGCGCCGTACTTCGACACCATGACGACGCCGATCGTGCTGACCCTGCTGTTCTTGATGGCCGTCGCCCCGGCCCTGCCGTGGCGCAAGGCCAACGGCACGGTGCTGCTCCACCGCCTGCGCTGGCCGGCGGCGGCGGGAGTCGTCACAGATCGGAA
>JAKARG010000310.1 GCA_021819345.1 Actinomycetes bacterium
GGCGACTCGGCCATCTCGGGTGCAGAGGCTCCGACGTACGCCTTCACCGACAACTTCTCGAACACCTGCACCTTCACAGCGACGGCCAAGACAGGGGAGAGCTGCACAACGACAGACGTCCACCAGCTGAACACGGCCGCGATCCGGAGCGACTGGTACCACCCGTTCAACCCGGGCAACGTGCTCGGCTGGACGACGCCGACGACACACCACGGGCCGAACCCGCCCGACGGCAAGTTCAAGATGTTCACAGGCACAGACCCGCGCCGCAAGGTCATGCTCACCTCGACTGGCGCCCTCTGCAAGTGGGGGACAGGGTACACAGCGCCGACACGGACAAAGGCGGGCTGCCTTCCGTGGATCATGGACTACACGCCCGCCGACCTGGCGGCCGAGCCGGTCAACGCCACCTGGGCGAACGGCACATACGGGCCGACGCCTTGGAGCGGCACAGACGTCATCTTCGGCGACCTCGGCAACGACTGGATCATGGGCGGTCAGGGCCGCACGCAGGTCTTCGGCGGCTTCGGCAACGACCTCATCGACCTGCGGGCTACACTCACAGTCGACGGCGGCCTGAACGACGGCCCCGTGCCGAACCCGATCACCGGCACCTACGGGACGCCGGGGTGGGAGGGCCTCGCCTACGGCGGCGCCGGCCAGGACATCTTCTTCGCCGGGACCGCAGGCGACCGGCTCATCGACTGGGTCGGCAACCACAACACCTACTACGTGCCGTTCTCGAACTTCGGCATGCCGACGGTGAGCCGCACGCTCCAGCCGTCCCTGCCCCAGTTCCTCTACGCCCTGTCCAAGAGCGACGGCGCCGACCCGCTCCTCGGCCTTCGCTACGGCGGCGCGCCCACACGCAACGGCGAGCCGTTCGGCGAGCTGGGCCTCGTGCTCCAGCACGACGCGGCCTGGCACACGATGATGGGCCCGCCCTTCGACAAGATGCCCGAGAACCTCGCCGGCGTGGGCACCGACGTGCCCAAGACGGCCAACACGCTCCCGATCGGCTCGTCGGGCGTCGACACCGTCCCGGCGAGCGCGTCGGCAGGCGTGGTCGCCTTCGTGACAGGCATGGGCGCCGGCCTTCCCTCGGGCACCGACGCCACAGGGGCGGGCGCCGTCGTGAAGACGCTCCAGGTCACCGACACAACGAGGCGGCCGGGGTCCCCGACCGTGGCGCTCACACCGGCGAGCGACAGCGGCCCGTTCAACACGGACTACATCACCAACGTGACCACGCCGAGCTTCCTCGTCACCCCCGGGGCGACAGCGGTCACTACGACCGTCTACGTGAACGGCGTCCCCTACACCGGCCAGGTCCTTCCGACGGGGACCTACACGGTGTCGGCGGTGAGCCTCAACGTGGCGGGGAACCCCTCCTACACCGCCTACGCACCAAAGACCCTGGTGATCGACACCAACCCGCCGACGGGGAGCTTCAGCGTGAAGGGGACGACGATCGGGGGCGTCACGTACACGGACAACCCCGCGCTCTCCCTGTCGCTCGCCTTCTCCGCGGCTCCGGCGGGCCTCTCCCAGATGGCCTTCTCGACCGACGGCGGTGCCACCTTCGGCAGGGCGCTCGCCTACGCGACGAGCGCCGTCGTGAGCCTGCCGGACGCCACAGGGACCTACACGGTCGCAGTCGCCGTCACCGACCTCGCAGGGAACACGGCCGTCTTCACCGCGGTCGTCGACCTGGTACGGAGTGCCGCCACGATCTCCTCCACGCTCAGCGCGCCGACCAACGCCGGATCGTACGACGTCGGCCAGCAGATCACGCTCACCGCCGGCGCCACCGCCGCCGACCCGGTCGTGTCGGTGACCGCCACCCTGGACGGGAAGGCCTGGAGCCTCGGCACGGCGCTCGACACCGCCACGTTGGCCGCCGGCAACCACACCCTGGTCATCACCGCCACCGACGCCGCCGGCAACGTCACCACCGAGACGCTGACCCTCGCCGTGCACGCCACCGTGGCCGGCCTGGTCGCCGGGGTCGACTACGGGGTCGCCCAGGGCTCCATCAGGTCGTCGACAGCGGCCACGGCGCTCGAGACGGCCCTGGCCAAGGCCCAGAGCGCCGTCAGCGCGCACGAGACAGCCGCAGCCAGCACCGACCTGGAGCAGTTCGTGGGCGACCTGACCAAGTACAAGAAGGTCATCACCCCCTCCTACGCCAGCCTGCTCGCCGGCTGGGCCGACGACCTGATCACGCGGCTGTAGGCACGCCGCCGCGGCGTCGCGCGCACGAGGCGGTCATCTCGCCGACCGGTCAGCGGTCACGCGATCACGCGGCGAAACTTAGGGTACCCAAGCACAGAATATTAGGGTAACCTTATCCGCCGAGGAGGTCGTGTGATGACCGAGCCGGCGGGCGATCTGGCGGACGATCTGGCGGGCGATCTGGCGGACCAGGCTGCCGTCGCTCTCGAGAGGGACGGGGGAGCGGTGGCCGTCACCGCCGCGGTCCTGCGTCGTCGATGGCTGGTGCGGCTCGGCTTCCTCGCCACCTGGGGGACGGGCCTGGTGGTGATGCTGGCCGACACCGATGCCGGGTCGCTCATCACCGCGGCGCAGTCGGGCGCCCGGTGGGGAGACCGCATGGTGCTGCCCGAGATCGTCCTCATCCCCATCCTCTACGTGGCCCAGGAGATGACGGTGCGGCTGGGCATCGTCACCGGAAAGGGCCACGGCGCGCTCATCAGCGAACGGTTCGGGCGGAAATGGGCACTCTTGTCGGCGAGCACCCTGTTCCTCTCGGCGATCGGCGCCCTTTTGACCGAGTTCGCCGGCATCGCCGGGGTGGGCGAGCTCTTCGGGATCTCTCCCTTCGTCACCGTCCCCATCGCCACCGCGTTCCTGCTCTCCCTGGCGCTCACGGGAAGCTACGCGCGCGTCGAGCGGATCGGCATCGCATTCGGGCTGGCCGAGCTCGCGTTCGTCGCCGCCATGTTCCTGAGCCACCCCGCCCCCGGCGCCGTGCTGCACGGCCTGGGGTCGCTGCCGCTCGGGCACAGCTCCTACGTCATGCTGGTCGCCGCCAACGTCGGCGCCGTCGTCATGCCGTGGATGGTCTTCTACCAGCAGGGCGCGGTCATCGACAAGCAGCTCTCCACCGGCGCGCTCCGCCAGGCTCGCCACGACACCGCGGTCGGCGCCGTGCTCACCCAGGTCGTGATGATCGCGGTCGTCGTCGCGGTCGCAGCGACCATCGGCGTGGCCCACCCCGGAGCGACGCTCGACACCGTCGGCCAGATCGCCGGCGCCCTCACTGCGTACCTGGGCCACGCGACGGGGACCGTGCTGTTCGGCCTGGGCATGCTCGGTGCCGCGCTCGTCGCCGCCATCGTCTCGTCGATCGCAGGCGCGTGGGGCCTCGCCGAGGTGTTCGGCTGGGCGCATTCGCTCAACGAGCGGCCCAGCCGCCGAACCGCCAAGTTCTACGCGACCTACGCCGCCGTCCACGTCGTCGGCGCCGCGCTGGTCCTCGCCAGCGCCGACCTGGTCAGCCTCAGCCTCGACGTGGAGGTCATGAACGCGCTGCTGCTGCCGATCGTGCTCGGGTTCCTCCTCGTCCTCGAGTCCAAGGCGCTGCCCTCGGAGTGGAGGATGCGCGGCCCCTACAAGTACCTCACCTGGACCCTCTGCCTGATCGTGATCGCGTTCGGGCTGTACATGGTCCCCGCCACCTTCGGCTGGGCCTGACCGCTGTGATCGGGTCGGACCGGCATGCCGCAGGCCCGACCCGGTGAGGGCGAGGTCCGACTGGGTGGAGCCGAGCTTCGAACCTGGAGCAGACTGAGCCCGGAGCACACCGGCTGCCCAGGGCCGGGGAGGGCGAGGCCCCTTGCCATCTCGCTCCCAGCACGAGGAGACCGGTCATGCGACGTCAGGGCATTCGCAGATGGGGTGCCCTCGCCGCGTTCGCCGTCCTTCTCCTGGCCGGCTCGGGCGTCGTGCAGGCCAGTTTCTCCGTTGCCTCTGCGAGCGGGCTGCAGCCGGGCTCCGCCCGGGCGCTGCATTCCCCTCGAGGCGGGGAGCCTTCCCCTCGGGCTGGGGACAGGGGACCGGCGCCGGGGCGGATGGGTGCGGACTTCGCCCTGCAGCACGTCGGGCGCGTCCTGCCGCTGCGCTCGGTCGAGCATCCCCTGCCCGGCCGGGGGCCGGACCTCCCGGCATGGTCGACCGGGCCCCGTGCGCCGGCAGGTCGTGGCACGCCCGGCAGCGCGCCGGGCGGCCCGGCGGGCGGCCGTGGCGAGAAGGACGCCGGGGCGATCGCTCACGGCGCGCCGACGGCCTCGCTGAACTGGGCAGGACAGATCGACACAGCTTCAGGGCAAGCTGGCGCAGGGGCGGGGACCGGGACCGTGTTCAGCGCGGTCGCCGGGTCCTGGCACGTGCCGTCGGTGACGCCGTCGGCCGGGCCCG
>JAKARG010000311.1 GCA_021819345.1 Actinomycetes bacterium
TCCGATCTCCTGCGGGGAGCCGGTCGCACAGGTCGGTGACGAGGTCGCCTTTGGGGTCGATCACGACCACGCCGCGGCCGGCTTCAATGTCGGAGAGGACGAGGTTGGTGAGAAGGGTGGACTTCCCCGACCCGGTCGCGCCCATGACGTGGAGGTGGTGGCGGGCGTCTGCGGGGGCGAGGGCGACGGGGCGGCGGCTGCCGGCTTCGGCGTCGCCGAGGATCTTCAGGCTGTCCGACGGCCCCGGGCCGCCACGCTGCCCGACCCCCGTCCCCGCCGGGACCCCGCCGCCCGGGAGATCGGTGGCAGCGGGCCGGGCGAGCTGCGTGCGTTGGGTGAGCTGGGCGACGGCCGGTGGCGGGGCGACGGCCTTGGCCCCGGCCCGGGCGAGTCCGGCCACGGTCTGGTCGGTGGGCAGGTGGGCGAGGGCGGCGAGCTCGGCGACCGAGAGGAGGCTGCCCCGCCCGAGACGGCGGGCGGCGAGGGTTCTGGCGGGGCGGCGGAGGTGGTGGCGGTCGAGGTGGTTGCGCCCGGCGTAGACGGCGAAGGCGGAGGCAACCGCGTGCGCCCGGCCCCGGAGCCCGGCCTTGGCGGCGCGGCCGGGCTGGTCGGTGACGACTCCGTAGCGGATGGCGACGGCCCAGCACGGCTGGGCGGCCTTGTCCAAGATGGCGGCCACGTCGGCCGGCCGGGCCGGGTCGACCTCGGCGGGGTGGGCTCGCGGCCCGCTGGCGCCGGGGGTGGCGAGGTCGAGGAGCCGCCCGGCGCGGCCCGGGGGCCGGCCGTTGCGGCGGTGCACCGCCGCCTTCGACAGGGCCCGGAGGCGCCGGCCGGTGACGGGCCGGGCGAGGACCTGCACGCAGGCCTGCTCGTGCTCGGAGAGCCCGGACAGGGCACCGAGGAGTGGGCGGAGCGGGTCGACGCGGTGGTCGGTCTTCAATGGATAGTGGTCGCCTGCGGCCAGGCGTAGCTCCCCGCCGGTCACCGACGTCCCTGCCGGCAGCGGCGGGACGGCGGGGGCCGTGGTGGTCTGGGCGCCGGGCCAGGCCGCTTCGACCGCCCGTTCGACGAGGCCGGGCGCCACGGTGGCGGGCACCCACAGGCTGATGCCGAGCCCGCCCGGTCCGGCGGTGACCTCGAAGCCGAGGTGGGGTTGGCCGCCGATGGCCCGTCGCCACGCCGGGCGCAGGAGGGCGACCAGGTTGGACCACAGCACCGACGCCCCGTCGGGGTCGACCTCGGGCGGGGCGAGCACGGCGACCTGGCGCGCCCGGTGGGCCATGGCCGCCGCCGTCCTTCGCCGGGCGACGGCCACGACCGCGACGGCCAGGAGCAACGCACCGGCGGCCGGCAGGCCGAGGTGGGTGCCGAGGACGGCCAGGACGTGGCCGACCTCGTTCAGCAGGCGGGCGGTGGTGGCGCCGGGGTGCGCCAGGTAGCGGCCGAGCAGGCCCGAAGGGGCGGAGGTCGGGGAAGGGGTGGTGGTCGGGGGCATCAGGCTCCTTGGCGGGACGGGCCGTGGCCGAATCGGCCGTGGCGGGACGGGTCGTGGCGGGACAGAGCAGGGTGAGACAGGCCGTGTGCGGCAGGGATGTGGGAGGATCGAGGACGCCCGGCGGCCGGGGTCACAGGTCGGCCAGGCCGGCGAGGTCGGTGGGGTCGGTGGTGACCAAGTTGTGCTCGGCCGGGCTGGCGAGGACGTGGAAGGCGACACGGTCG
The DNA here is from genome assembly GCA_021819345.1 of Actinomycetes bacterium. GTDB lineage: Bacteria > Actinomycetota > Acidimicrobiia > Acidimicrobiales > Palsa-688 > JAKAQB01. The sequence continues at coordinate 1,720 of JAKARG010000311.1, forward strand.
CTGCCAGATGCGAGGAGGCCGTCGCCCTGGGCGGCGCCCAAGAGGTAGGCCCGCTCGCCGTGGGAGAGCCCGAACGCCTCGGCCAGGGCGTCGATGGCCTGGGGGGCCTGGCGGAGCAGGATCTGGGTGGCGGCGTTGGCGACGACGGCCATCCCGAGCGGCGAGCCGAGCAGGTCGGTGGCGTCCTGGGTGACGACGGCCAGGCCGCACCAGTGCTTGCGGGCCGACTTGGCGGCCCGGTAGAGGAACTTGGCGCCTTCGGGGTCGCGCATGAGCAGCCACGCCTCGTCGACGATCACCAAGCGCCGGCGACGTCGGGCGGGGTCGGCGACGCGACGCCAGATGGCGTCGAGGGTGAGCAGCGTGCCCGCGGCGCGCAGCTCGTCGGGCAGGTCGCGCAGGCTGAACACGACGAGGTGCCCATGTGGCTGCGTGGTGGTCGGCCCGTCGAACAGCCCCCGATGGGTGCCGGTGGTGAACGGGGCCAGCCGGGCGGCCAGGGCCCGGGCGGCCGGGTCGGCGTCGGCGTCGAGGGCGGCGGTCAGGTCGGCGAGGACGGGGGCGGGCCGGGCGTGGGTGCGGGGGTCGGTGCTGATCCCGACCAACGCGTAGGCGGCGAGGATCGCCCGGTCCAGGGCCGGTCTGGCCTCAGGGCCGACCGGCTCGCCGAGCAGCACGGCGACCAGGGTGTGGACGAAGAGGGCCTGGCGGGTGAGCGGGTCGGCCCCGGGGCCCAGGTCGAAGGGGTTGACCCGGACCCCGGGGGTGCCGAGGTGCACGTACGCGCCGCCGACGGCGTCGGCGAGGCGCCGGTACTCGTCCTCGGGGTCGACCACGGCCACCTCGACCCCGGCGTAGAGGCTGCGCAGTGCTTCGAGCTTGGCGAGATAGGACTTGCCGGCACCCGAGCGGGCCAGGATGACCGAGTTGTAGTTGTCACAGGCGAAGCGGTCCCAGCACACGAGCCCGCCGCCTTTGGCGGCGGTGCCGTAGAGGACGCCGGAGCTGGCGTCGAGCTCGCCGAGGGCGAAGGGGTAGGCGGCGGCCAGCGCCGAGGTGTCGAAGCTGCGCCGCACACAGAGCGCGTCGACGCCGAGGGGCAAGGTGGTGACCCAGCCCTGGAGGTGGCGCCAGGTGGCCGGCTGGGCGTCGAGGAGCAGCGAGGCGCACAGGGCCCGTACCCGGTTGCACTCGGCGTCGAGGGCCTTTTCGCTGCCGGCGTGGACGGTGAGGGTGAGGGCGACCTCGAACAGCTTCTGCTCGCCGCGGGCGAGGCCGTGGGACAGCTCGCGGGCGTCGTCGGCGGCGACCTCCACCTCCGGGTCGGCGAGTCGCCCCTTCGCGGCGTCGGCCCGGCGTCCCGATTCGAGCCGGGCGAGCTGGCGGCGCAGCCGCTCGGCGGCGAGCGCCGGGGGGACGGGGACGATGTGCACGGAGAGGTCGAGGCGTCCGGGGTGGGTGGACAGCGGCTCCAGCCAGCCCCGGCCGACCTCGCGGGGATAGCCGGTGACGGTAAAGGTCCGGCACCACTCGCCGCCGAGGCGAAGCGCCCGGGGCCGGACCTCGACGGCGTCGGGCCCGAACCCGGCGGCCGGGTGACCGGCGGGCGTGCCGAGCAGATGACCGACCAGGCGGCGGGCGAGGCGGCTCACCGCCCGGCCTCCGTCTCGACGTGGCTGGCCGCGGCTTGGGCGGCGGCGGTCTCGGTGGTGAGGGTCTGGGCGGTGACGATCTCGCCGGGCGCGGCGGTTCCCGTCGGGCGGGGCGGGCTGGCCGGGTCGACGGCCCGCCACAGGCAGCCGGTGACCGCGGGACCGTCGAGGATGGTGAGGGTGACCCCGGCGGCGGCGAGTGCGGTGACGGCTTCGGCAGCCCGGCGCCGCAGCCGTTCCCGGGCGCCGTCGCCGGTGCTGTTGGGCGATGGGGGTTGGCCGAGCACGACCAGCACCTCCCTGCGCAACAGCATCCGGGCCGCGGCGAGGTCGGTGAGGAACCGGGCGTGCTCTCGGGCCGCCTGTTCGAGGCCGGGGTGGGGCAGGCCCGGGGCGGCGTCAAGGAGGGCGTCGATCATCGGGGTGAGGTCGACCGCCTCGGCCCGGACCACCACCTGGGCGGCCTCGGCGAGCGAGTTGCACCAGCGGGCGAACCCGGAGACGAGCGCCTCCTGCTCGGTCGGGGTGCGCAGGCTGAAGGTGACCGAGCTGGCCCGGCAGATCACCGCCAGACCCTCCGTACCGAGGTCGACCACCCCGTCGGTGTCGACACCGGCGAGCGGGAGGCGCAGCGGGGCGGGCAGCGGCCCGGGGCTGGTCGCCACCCACGCCGGGGCGGCAGGGACACCTTGGGGGGCGGGCACGAGGCGCCGGGGGGCGCGCAGATGTCGCCACGCGGCGGCCACGAGGCGGTCGGCGGGCTGGCCCTCGACCCGGCCCACCGCCAGCAGCGTCGCGGCCCCGCCGACGGGCACGGCCACCGCGGCGAACCCGGCGAGCGGGACCACATGCCGGGTGGCGAGGTAGGCGGCCCACAGGGCAACGCCGGCCACCGCCACGATGGCGAGCTGGCGGGCGGTAAGCCCGGCGAGCAGCTTGGCGGGTCGTCCCACATCAGCGGGGATCCGCACCCGCCCGGACCCCTGGTCTCCGGTGGCGGTCACAGCCCGACGCCTGCGGCCAGAGCCTTGATGCCCTTGTAGACGACGAGGTCGCGCACCACGCT
>JAKARG010000312.1 GCA_021819345.1 Actinomycetes bacterium
ATCTAGGCGCGCTGCGGGCTTCACAGCTCGCTCAACGCATCTATCCGCTCCCGGAGGGGGCGGCGGTACCCGGGCAGTCCGGCGGTCCGGGAGGGCTCCGCCAGCCACAGGTGCGCCGCCCGTCTCGGCACGCCATCGACCACCGTGCCGAGCTCCTCCAGGGTCTGCAGGGCCGAGACGAGCCCGGGCGGGTACCTCGTGAGGCGGCCGGCGGCGGCGTCGAGGAGCAGGTCGCGCCCGACACCGACCGCCACGTTGACGCTGATCCCGGTCACCGCAGCGATGCTCGGGCCGGCGACCGCCCCCCGCCGGATCGCCACCACCGCGGTGGCGAGGATCCCCTCCAGGGCGACCCGGTCGAGGCGCTCGGACAGCCCGCTCGTCACGACCAGCGCAGCCCTGGCGGGGTCACGGCCCCCGACTGCGATGTTGAGCCCCGGGGACTCGACGATGCGCAGCTCCGGTGGGCGGATCCCGGCGCTCGCGCACAGGCCCTCCACCAGGTTGACGAGCCGCGCATCCCGCTTGGAGTCGGCGGTCCGGCCGGCGAGGCCGATCGCTTCGGGGTGGGCGGACTGGCGCCACACCCACGCGACCACCGCCCCACCGACCGCCACGAAGACCACCGGCCCGGCGACCGGACCGGCGACCACGCCGGCAACCACGCCGGCGACGAGCGACGGGAGGAGCGCGGCCGTGCCGAGGAGCCGCTTCCAGGGCAGCGGCGGGGTCAGGGGCGGGAGCTTGTCCGCCGGCTCGTCGGCGGCCGCCCCCGCGGCGCCCGATGCGCTCAGCGCCGCCGGACCCCCGGGCCGAGCGCGAGACGTGCTGCTGGCGCTCCGCTGCATCGCCGGAGGATCGTAGTGGAGCGCCGCCGAGGCTCCGGGAGCGGCCGCCAGGCCCGGGCCAGCGCTCGAAGGAACAGCCCGGAGCCGTGGTAGCCCGAAACTCGGAAGCTCCGACTCTCTGGGGTGTGCGATACGCTCAGCGTCGCCTCGCGTCGCGGGCCTGCTCGTAGAGGCCGAGGTAGAGCGACGCAAGCTTCGGCATGCCGAACTCCTCGGCCCGAAGCCGCCCTGCCTCGGCAAGGGGTCCCGCCCGGCCCCCCTCCTCGAGCGCGGCGGCGATCGCGCCCGCAAGGTCGCCGGGGTCGCCCGGGCGCACGAGGAGGCCGTCCACGCCCGGACGGACCACCCGCCGGTAGCCGTCGAGCGCAGAGGCGACCACCACCGCACCGGCGGCGAGACCTTCGAGGAGCACCACGCCGAAGCTCTCGCCGTGCAGCGACGGGGCACAGAAGACGTCGGCAGCCGCAAGCCGGCGGAGCTTCTCGACCTCCCCGATCGGCCCGAGCCACTCGATTCGCGCGCCCGGGGTCGGCCGGGAGCGGAGGGCCTCGGTCTCGGGGCCCTCCCCGGCGACCCAGACGGTCACGTCCCGGGGGAGCCGGCCGGCGGCCTCCAGGAGGACCGCGAGGCCCTTTCGCTCCTCGTGGCGCCCGACGAAGAGCACCGTCGGACCGCCCGCCGGCCACGGGACCACCTCCCGGTGTCGGTCGAGGTCGATCCCGTTCCAGGCGAGCACGTACTCGCCGCCGAAGACCGCCCGGGCGGTAGTCGCCGCCGGCTCCGAGACCGCCACCCGCAGGTCGAGGCGCCCTACGCTCCAGCGGGCGAGCGGGCGGACGAGCTGGTACCACCGGCTCCCACCGGCGCGGTGGAAGGTCCCGACGAGCGGCGCAGAGCTCACCACGAGGGCGGTCAGGGTCGGGCCCGGCACCACCGGCTCGTGCAGGTGCACCACGTCGAAGGCCTCGTCGCGTAGCGCCCGGATGGTCCGCAGCGCCGCCGACGGGTCGGGGGCGATCGCCGCGAGGGAACCGTTGGCGACCGCAGGCACGGACTCGCCGAGGGCGGTGACGCCCGGCTCGGGCGGCGGGCCGTCGCAGGGACCGAGCACCCTGGCCTCGACCCCCAGGCGGCGCAGCACCCGGCCGAGCCCGAGCACCTGGGCCTGCACCCCGCCCGGCACGCTCAGGCTGTAGGGGCAGACGAGACCCACGCGCACGCCGGCGAGGCTAGGTGAGCGCCGGGCGGGCACCACTCGACGTATTAGTTAGTCCCGGGAGCTTCCCTACCCTGAGCGGGTGCACATGATCGAGGCCAGCGGCATCACGAAGCGCTTCGGCTCCACCCTCGCCCTCGACGGCGTCGACCTCAGCGTCGGGGCCGGCACGGTCGTCGGGCTGCTCGGGCCCAACGGCGCCGGCAAGACGACCCTCGTGCGGATCCTCGCCACCCTGCTCCCACCCGATGGCGGGCGGGCGAGCGTGGCCGGCTTCGACGTGGTGCGCGACGCCGTGTCGCTGCGCTCGATGATCGGCCTCGCCGGGCAGTTCGCCGCCGTCGACGAGATCCTCACCGGCCGGGAGAACCTGGAGCTGGTCGGCCTGCTTTACCACCTCGGCAAGAAGGAACGGCGCCGGCGGGCGCAGGAGGTGCTCGAGCGGCTCACCCTCGCCGACGCCGGCGACCGGCAGGTGCGCACCTACTCGGGCGGGATGCGGCGGCGCCTCGACCTCGGCGCCAGCCTGGTGGGCCGTCCCCCGGTGCTCATCCTCGACGAGCCGACCACCGGCCTCGATCCGGCGACCCGCATCGACCTGTGGCAGTTCATCGCCGACCTGGTGGCCGAGGGCACCACCTTGCTGCTCACCACCCAGTACCTGGAGGAGGCCGACCGGCTCGCCGACCGCATCGTCGTGATCGACCACGGTCACGTGATCGCCGAGGGCACGAGCGCCGAGCTGAAGGCCACCCTCGGACGCGACCTGCTCGAGGTCACCGTCACCGACGCCGACCGCCTCGGTGACGCAGCCCGCCTGGTCGCCGACCTCGGCCACGCCGATCCGGTCCTCGATCCCGCCAAGCGCCTCGTGTCCGTCGCTTCGGGCGGCGGGGCGGCGACGGTGGTCGAGGCCGCACGTCGCTTGGCGGAGGCCGGGGTGAGCCTCGACGACATCGGGCTGCGCCGCCCGTCCCTCGACGACGTCTTCCTCACCCTCACCGGCCACGGCGCGGGAGACGAGGCCCCGCCGACCGGGCCGGGCGAGCTGGTGCTCGGCGCCACCGAGGGGAGCTACCGATGACCACCGCCGGCACCGGCGCCCTGCCCGCCTCTTCGCTCGCCCCCGCAGCCACCCCCCGGCCGGTCACCTTCTCGGTGGCCGTGAGGGACGTAGCCGGGATCACCGGGCGCAACCTGCGACGGATCGTGCGCACCCCGCAGCTGATGCTGTTCTCGAGCGTCCAGCCGGTGATGTTCGTGCTGCTCTTCCGCTACGTCTTCGGCGGAGCCATCCACGCCCCCAACGGCAACTACGCGGACTACCTGATGCCGGGCATCTTCGTGCAGACGGCCCTCTTCGGTGGCGCCTCGACGTCGGTCGGGCTGGCCCAGGACCTCGGAGGCGGGATCATCGACCGGTTCCGCTCCCTGCCCATGGCCCGCTCGGCGGTCCTCGCCGGCAGGACCATCGCCGACCTCGTGCGCAACCTCGGCGTGGTGGTCCTCATGGTGGTGGTCGGCCTGCTCGTCGGCTTCCGCTTCCACGGGTCGGTGGTGACCGACATCGGCGGGCTGCTCCTGGTGCTGGCGATGGGCTACGCGTTCTCGTGGGTCTTCGCCGCGGTCGGCCTGGCGGTGAAGGACCCCGAGACGGCGCAGGTCGCCGGCTTCCTGCCGCTGTTCCCGCTGATCTTCGCGAGCTCGGCGTTCGTGCCGGTGAGCACCATGCCGGCCTGGCTGCGGGACTTCGCCGACGTCCAGCCGGTGAGCGTGACCGTCGACGCCGTGCGGGCCCTCGTCGAGGGAGGTCCCGTCGAGCACTGGCTCTGGCAGTCGCTGGTCTGGATCGCCGGTATCCTCGTGGTCTTCTTCGTGCTCGCCGTCCGCCTGTACCGCAAGGCCTGAGCCGGGAGGACCTACCCGTCCAGTTCGTCGGTCCAGACCGGGTGCAGGGCGTGCCACTGGGTCGGGGCCGCCCGGATCAGACCCTCCAGGGCCCCCGCCACGAGCCGGGTGCCGGCGAGCACGTCGTCGCCGAACCGGCCGCTACGCGCCATCGGCAGCGTCGCGCCGAGGACCGCGTGGTGGCCCGGGCGCCCGCGCCGGAAGTAGACCGCCGCGGCCATCGCCGGCGCCCCCGTGCGCAGCGCGAGGGTGGCCGGCCCCGCGGGGAGCAGCGCCGGGGAGCCGAACAGCCCGACCTCCACCCCGGCGACACCAGGGACGACCCGGTCGGCGAGGAGGCAGAGGACCCGGTTGTCCCCGAGGGCGCCGAGGCACGAGCGAGCCGCCCCGGGACCGGCTGCGATTACCTCCAGGCCGAGCCCGCCACGTAGCCCGGCGAACCACTCCTGCA
>JAKARG010000313.1 GCA_021819345.1 Actinomycetes bacterium
GCGACTTCAACGTCTACCGGATGTTCGTCGAGACCGGGTTGGGACTCACGCGGTCCGGCGGCTACGCGGCTCAAATAGTCCCAGCCGGTTTCTACGGGGGTGCCAATGCGGCGGCAATCCGTCTAGAGGTCTTCGCGCACTGGCAGCTTGACTACCTGCTGGGCTTCATCAACGCGTCGACCGACCCATGGTTCCCCGGCGTGCACAAGGGTGACACTCGTTTCGCGATGTACATCGCGCGGCAGGGCAGTGGCACCAAGGAGTTTCGAGCCGCATTCGCACTCCGCACCCGATCAGAACTTTTCCGAGTTCTCGATGGCGAGACGACGGTGCTGTCCGTGGAGGACGTGCGCGAGCAATCCCCCAAAGCCTTCGCCATCCCCGAGGTCACCAACGCGGAGGATGCGGCACTTGCCGCCAGGATGTCCGGCAGCTGGCTGCCCTTTGGAGATGAGATGGCCGGGCCGCCTGCGCGCAATTACCAGCGCGAGCTCGACATGGGTACGGACCGGGAACTCTTCGGAGACTATCCTGACGGCCTCCCCGTGTACGAAGGACGGATGGTCGACCAGTTCGATCACCGAGCCAAGGCCTACAGATCCGGTCGAGGCCGCTCAGCCGTCTGGGAGCCGCTGGACTTCGGGGATCCCCGCAAGGCCATCAGTCCGCAGTGGCGCCTGCCGCCGGACAGGATCCCGAGCAAGCTCGGCGACCGCATTTGGCGATACCGCGTCGGGTGGTGCGATGTGGCACAACCCGAGACGGAACGCTCCCTACTCGCGGCGCTGATCCCTCCTGGCACGATCTGCGGCCACAAGGTTCCAACGCTGGCCTTTCCGGATGGCTTCGAGTGGGCTTACATGCTCTGGTTGGCAGTGGCCAACAGCATTCCGCTCGACTTTCTAGCGCGTAAGAAGATTTCCCTGACCATGTCGATGACCATCATCGACAGCCTCCCCTTCCCGCGCCTTTCTATTGGCCATCCCGCTACCCAACGCATTGCGCCCCTGGCACTCCGCCTCACTTGTACCGCGCCCGAGATGACGGGCTACTGGAACTCCATGGCACGCCGCGGTTGGTGCGAGCGCATCCCCGAGGACTCCACCCCACCCGGCTTTGTTGACCCCGAACAGCGCGCGGCCGCTCGTGCCGAGATCGACGCTGTGGTTGCCCGTCAGCTGTTCGAGTTGAGCTCCAGTGAGCTGGCCACGATCCTCGACACCTTCCCGGTCCTGCGCCGGCGAGAAGAGAAGACGTATGGCGAGTTCCGCACGAAGCGGCTGGTGCTCGAGTGGTACGACAAGCTATGACATCCGTTGCACGGTTGCCCAGACTGGAAAGCGCGGCACGGTGTACCTGAGCAATGTGTCGGTCACGGGTTTCAGGGCTGGAGCGAACGACAGGTTCACCTGCACGTTCCCTGGCCGCTTCAGCGTCCTTCTCGGTGCAAACAACGCGGGCAAGACGACCATGTGCGACGCGCTCTACCTCGCCCACTCCCAGCGCCTTACTCAGCTTCAACGACCTTCGGCGGCGACGCGTGGTTGCGCCCCCGAAGGGGCCCACGGCCGGTCGCGCCTGACATCATCATTCGCATGGAGAGCTGTTGATGCGTAGGTCGGAGGTCGACCCCGTAACGGGTTCCATCGAGTCACGTCGCTCGATCGCAGCATCCACCCATCTGGCAAGGGTTCCGTCACTGGGTGGTGGGGTGTAGAAGCGCGCGTAGCCGACATCGTTGCCGTCCTGACGGATCACGTTCTTTGCGAGTCGTGGAGGGAGCGTCGCCCATCCGTTTTCCGCCGCGGAGGGCAGTTGAACAGCGATGAGCCCGCTGCGAGGATTGTCCTTGTTGTTTCGAAGGGTCGCCGCGATTTCCCAGTCGATGTAGCGGCGCGCCCAGGTGCACTTGCCGATAAGGACGACGGTGCACGTGGTGCCGGCGAGGTAATCCTCTCGGATCTTCCTCATGACGTAGTCCGTGTCGCCGCTGTTGATCTTGTCGGCGTAGTCGTCACCCTCCTCGGCGATCCCCAGGGTTCGGATCTCGTCGAAGAACTGTGCGTACCGTCGGCAGAAGACTGACACCTCGTACTCGTCGTGGTGGTGGAACGAGACGAATATCTGTCGCATATGACTCTCCCCTATCTGGCGTCGCGCAGCACGACGTGGGCTTCGGGCAGGTCCTGGAGGGGGATGCGGCGCTCCTGGGGGGTCTTCTTCCACGGTGGAACAGAGCCACCGACGCCGACCGTTTTGCATCGGCTGGCGTAGATCTCCGGGTCGCTTCGGATCTTCTCGGTGAAGAGCACCCAAAAGTTGACGGGGAGCTTCTTGCTGTCCGCGTACTCTCGGAGCCGCTTCGCCAAGATAACCAGTTCTGGCGCGGCGCCGCCCTCCCACCCGGGGAGATCGGTCGAGATCGTCAGTTCGGCATGGTCTGAGTGGGCCTTCCAGCTGATCTCCAGCGCCCCTTCGAGAACCCGCTCGCCGTTCTCGGCGACGTAGGCGCCCACCTGCTCGAGCCACCGCTCGTTGACGGCGTCGACGACGCGCTTGCGGGCGTCCACTCCGATCCCGGCCGCCTGGTAGAAGAGGTCGACCTGGTCGAGGAGGACGCTCGCCCGGGTGTAGGTGTACGTGTAGGTGTAGGTCATTGCTCGTCCTTCAGATGCGAGATGTCGGCGTCCTGGCGAAGCCCCCATTCGGTCGTCGCCAGCTCGGTGAGCACGGTTGACGAGAGTGAGGAGGAGCGCATCTGGGCTTCGAGCGCTCGTCGGTGCCGGTCGGGGTCCTTGGCAAGGTCGGGCAGTTTCGTGGCGAGGTCCTTGATGGAGGTCTCGCCCCGCTTGGCGAGGATGGTCGTCCGCAGGTCGGCAAAGAAGGAGATGGGCGCGTCGGGGCAGGCGGCGAGGATCTTCCGGACTCCCTCGTCGTTGGCGATGCCGCCGAGGATCGCGGTGACAGTCTGGTACCGCTCCTCGTCAGTGGGGATCCAGGTGAAGGGGCGCAGGCGCCCGGGGCGGCGCAGGGGCGGGTAGATCTTGGTCAGGTCGTTTCCGGTCACGATCACCGGGATCCGGCGCAGCTCGTCGTCGCCCACTCGGGTGGGCGAATCGGCCAGGTGCATCAGTTGTGCGAGGACCTGTTGGTGGTTGACGGTACTCGTGCTGTGCGCCCACTCGCCGACGGTCGTGTCGAAGTCGTCGACCAGGAGCGCGGTCGGACGGCCGGACTCCGTGCGCTCGCTTGCCTCGCGGTAGGCGGCGAGGACCATCTTGCCGGGCTGCCCGGCGCGGTCGCTTTCGAGTTCGGCGGCGTTGATGGACATGATCCGCACGTCCCTGTTGGTGAGGTGGGTCCGGGCCTGGAAGCTCTTGCCGTCGCCGGGGCGTCCGAAGATGCCGAGGATGAGCGGCCAGTCCTCCACGGCCGCCATGTTCAGGACGAGATGTTCGTCCACGGCGGCGCTGAACCGCTCGGGGATGTAGATGGTGGCGGTCATGTGCGTTCCTTGTTGTCGGCTCGGGTTGTCGCGGTCATGGCGATCGGGTGCTCGCTACTTGGCGCAGTCCTCGGAGGAGCAGCGCTACCACTTCGTCCACGTCATCGGTGTCGAAGAGTCGTTCGTTCTCGGCTTGGCTCAGGCCGTTGTTCAACCCTTCGATGGCCGCCTCGCGCAAGAGCTGGCCGAGTGTGTCGAAGGAGGGCGCGACAGCTGCGGAGACGGCCTGGTCGTGCAGCTCCCGGTAGCGAGGGGTGTGGTCGAGCTGGTATTGGAGCGTGAGCTCTTCGGGCGCCGCGCCCTTGAGCGCCGCCGCCAGCACCCGACCGCACCCGCCGAATCCGCCCGCCACGTAGAGGGGCTTCTCTGCGCCAATGGCCAGTGCCGCCTCCTCGATCACCCCGGGAAGGAGGCCTTGTTGTCCCGAGACGCGGCCCCCGAGGACGACTCGGACTGCCAGAGCTGCGGTCATGTGCTGGCGCATCTTCGTGAGCGACAGCGAGTTCCAAAGCAGCTCGGCCGCATTTCGTTCCGGGATGGGCGGCAGCGTGGCGGGCGCACCGTCCGGTGGTGCAACTTCTTCGAGGGTGGCGACGTTGGCGAGGTCGGCGCGCTGCGCCGGGGTGAGGGCCACTCCGATGGGCCACGCGAGGTAGGCGGTCACGCGTTCGGGTCCGGCGAGGTCTCGGGGGTTGTAGGCCCTCACCAGATCGAACAGCGACTCGGTGTACCCCGCCGCGCGCAGGTCTCCGCCGTAGGCGATCGAGCCGTCGAGGGCGAGCACATGACGGACGATCTCGATGAAGGCGTGCCGGACGTGCAGGTCGCTCAGCCCGAGCTCGACCAGCTCGTCGGGTGTGGGCTCTGACACGGAGACACCAACGACGAGGTGACGGCCTGA
>JAKARG010000314.1 GCA_021819345.1 Actinomycetes bacterium
TGGTTCGACTGCTCCGCCCACCTGCTGTGGGTCGGCGAGCGCACCCGCCAGCTCGACGGGGCGCACGTCGAGTTCCTCTCGGGGATCGCCAACCCGATCGCCGCCAAGATCGGGCCGACCGCCACCGGCGAGCAGGTCGTCGCCCTCTGCGACCGGCTGGACCCCGGGCGCGAGCCGGGGCGGCTCACCCTCGTCAGCCGGATGGGCTCCGAGGCGGTCCGCAGCGCGCTGCCCCCGTTGCTCGAGGCGGTCCGGCGCTCCGGGCACCCGGTCGTGTGGGCCTGCGACCCGATGCACGGCAACACCTTCACCGGCTCCGGCGGGCGCAAGACCCGCCACTTCGAGGACGTGGTCTCGGAGATCTCCGGCTTCTTCGACGCCTGCCGCTCGGTCGGGGTCTGGCCGGGCGGGGTCCACGTCGAGCTCACCGGCGAGCAGGTCACCGAGTGCCTGGGCGGCTCCGAGGCGATCGGGGAGGACGACTTGGAGCTGCGCTACACGACGGCCTGCGACCCCCGGCTGAACGGACGCCAGTCCCTCGACCTGGCCTTCCGGGTGGCGGAGCTGCTCCGGCGCTGAGGCGCGGCGTCGATCCGGGCCCCGAGCCGTACCGGGGAGCCAGCTCGGGCTAGGATTGGGTCGCTCGGTCGAGACGGGCCCCCACCGAGCGGTGGCGGCCGAGGAGAGTGCCAGCGCGGATGACCCCCGACCCAGTCAGCGTCCTCGACCACCCGGCGCAGGCTCGCGCGACCACTCCGCCGGGCGCGGGGATCGGCGACGACGAGATCGCCGAGCTCGACGCCCGCTTCGAGCGCGAGGCGCCCGGGGCGATCATCGCCTGGGCGGTGGAGGCTTTCCATCCCTACCTGTGCCTGACCGCGTCGATGACCGACGCAGTGCTGATCGACCTGGCGGTCTCGGTCGAGCCGTCGATCGAGGTGGTCTTCATCGACACCCGCTACCACTTCCCGGAGACCCTGGAGACGCTCAACGCGGTCCGTCGCCGATACGGCCTCAACCTGCGGATCATGACCGTGGCGCCCCAACCCCGCCCGCTCTGGCAGGCCGACCCGCAGGGCTGCTGCTCGGCCGCCAAGGTGGAGCAGCTCGACCGCGCCCTGCAGGGCAAGCTCGCCTGGATGAGCGGCCTGCGGCGGTCCGAGGCCCCGACGCGCGCCAACGCCCCGATCGTCTCCCGGGACGGTCGCGGGCTCGTCAAGCTCAACCCGCTCGCCACCTGGAGCGACCAGGACGTCGCCGGCTACATCGCCGACCACGACATCCCGGTCAACCCGCTACTGGAGCGCGGCTACCTGTCGATCGGCTGCGCTCCTTGCACCCAGCCGGTGGCCGCCGGCGCCGACCCCCGCTCGGGGCGCTGGGCGGGGGTCGCCAAGACCGAGTGCGGCATCCACACCTGAGCCCTGCGCCCGGCTGGCTTCAGCCCAGCTGCTCGACGAAGCGCTCCAGCTGCGCGAGGTTGCGGCACTCGTAGACCCCGTCGCAGTGAGGGGCGTACTGGGCGAGGATCGAGTCCCCGGTGTCCCAGTAGGAACGGGGCTCGGGGTCGAGCCAGTAGACGCTGCGGGCCCGCCGGGAGAGCTCGGCCAGCACCCAGGCGCCCGAGGCGTGGTAGTTGTTGCGGGCGTCGCCGAGCACGAGCACGGTGGTGCGGGCTCTCACCTCCGCTCCGAAGCGGTCCCAGAACGCCTCCAGCGCGTGGCCGTAGTCGGAGTGGCCGTCCACCCAGATCACGTCGGCCTCGGCGTTGATCCGTTGGATCGCAGCGCCCATGTCCTCGGCGCCCTTCAGGTAGTCGGTGACCTCGTCGACGCCGTCGATGAAGGCGAACGCCCGGACCCGGCTGAACTGCGAGCTGAGCGAGTAGACGAGCTGGAGGGTGAAGCGGGCGAAGGCGGCGACCGAGCCCGAGATGTCGGCGACGACGAAGATCTCCGGCTTGGAGGGATGGGGCGGCCGGAAGACCGGCTCGACCGGCACGCCGCCCGCCGACAGCGACTTGCGCACCGTGGCCCGGAAGTCGAGCGGACCGCGCCGACCCCGCCGGCGCTTGCGGGCCAGGCGTACCGCCAGCTTGCGGGTGAGCGGGGCGATCGCCTTGCGCAGGGCGGCCAGCTCCTCCCGGCTGGCGTGCATGAACTCGATGTCCTCGGGGAGCGGCCTGCGCACCGAGCGGGCCACTGCCTCGGGGCCCCGATCGGCGACCAGGCGCCGGCGGATCTCGGCCTCGACCGCCTTGCGGAGGGCCTCCAGGCGCCTCTCGTACTCCTCGCGCACCAAGCGCTGGTCGAGCTCGTCGCCGCCCCCGACCGCGGCCTGCTCGTCGAGCAGGCGGGCGAGCAGTGCGTCGGGATCGAGCTGGCGGAGGGTCCGGTAGAGGTAGTACGTGCCCCCGACGGGTCGGCCGGGCTCCATCCCGGCGTAGCGGGCCACCGCCACCCGGGCCAGGGCGTCGAGCATCGCCCGGTCGCCGTCGCGGAGCGCGGCGAGGAGCAGCTCGGCGAGCTGCTCGGCCGACAGCGCCTCCATGCCCCCACCGGCATCGCCCCGAGGCACCCCGAGCAGGGCGTCGACCAGCTCTTCGCCCTCCTCGTCACCGGGCTCGTGGCCGAGGCGGTACTGCTCACCCCGGTAGGCGAAGAACACCTCGAAGATCGTCTCGAAGACCCGCCAGTGGCTGTCGGCCTTGACCAGCGTGGCAGCCAGCGCGTACTTGACGGCGTCCCGCTCGCCGAGTGGGACGTGGCGGAGCGCCTCGATCGCGTCGAGGTTCTCGGTGAGGCTGACCGGTATCCCCGCGGAGCGCAGCTCGCCCACGAAGTCGGCCAGGGTGGCAAGGAGGCCCGCCGAGCTCCCCGCCGGCAGCAGCATCCCCGGGGGAAAGTCCTCCCCTTCCGGCACTAGCGCGAGCCGGGGGCAGCCAGCTCCTTGGCCGCCTTGTCGATGTCGGAGCGGTACTTGAGCAGCACGTTGAGCGTGCCGGTCGCGGCTTCGGCGTCGACGTGGCGGATGCCGAGCAGCAGCAGCGTCCGAGCCCAGTCGATGGTCTCGGAGACCGACGGGGCCTTCTTCAGCTCGAGCGAGCGGATCGAGGCGACGATCCTCACCACCTGCTCGGCGAGGTCCTCGGCGATGCCTGGCACCCGCACCGAGACGATCTCTCGCTCCCGGGCGAGATCGGGGTAGTCGATGTGGAGGAACAGGCAGCGCCGCTTCAGGGCCTCGGACAGCTCCCGGGTGTTGTTGGAGGTGAGGAAGACCAGCGGCACCTGCCGGGCGGCCACGGTGCCGAGCTCGGGGATCGACACCTGGTAGTCGGAGAGCACCTCGAGCAAGAGGGCCTCGGTCTCCACCTCGACGCGGTCGACCTCGTCGACGAGCAGCACGACCGGGTCCTCGGCGCGGATCGCCTCGAGCAGCGGCCGGGTGAGCAGGAACGGCTCGGAGAAGATGTCCTCCTCCACGTCGCTCCAGCTCCCGGCGCCGCCGTCCTCGGCGACCCGCTGGGCCTGGATGCGCAGCAGCTGCTTCTTGTAGTTCCACTCGTAGAGCGCCTTGGACTCGTCGAGGCCCTCGTAGCACTGGAGGCGGATGAGCCGGGAGCCGGTCATCTCGGCGACCGACTTGGCGAGCTGGGTCTTGCCGGTCCCGGCCGGTCCTTCGACCAGCACCGGCTTGCCGAGACGCTCGGCCAGGAACACCACCCCGGCGATCCCGTCGTCGGCCAGGTAGTCGACCCCGCGCAACGCCCGGCGGACGTCGGCGGGGCTGGCGAGGCGGGGGGCGGCGTCGGTCACGTCGGCGGTTCTCCCTCGGGTCGGTGACGCCGACGGGGGCGGCGCGCTCCGCCGATCCTACCGGTCGGTCACCTCGATCACCGTCCCGGCACGGGGCGCCGGCGTCGGGTGCCGCCACCGGCCCTGCCTACCCAACCCGGACGTGACCGTCGCCGTCGAGCAGGTACTTGGTCGTGGTGAGGGCCAGGAGGCCCATCGGTCCCCGGGCATGCAGCTTCTGGGTGCTGATCCCGATCTCGGCGCCGAAGCCGAACTGCTCCCCGTCGGTGAAACGGGTCGACGCATTGACTGCGACCACCGCGGCGTCGACCTCCCGCTGGAAGCGGCGGGCGGCGGCCCGGTCGGTGGTGACGATCGCCTCGGTGTGACCGGTGCCGTAGCGGGCGATGTGGTCGACCGCCTCCCCGAGGTCGGCGACGACCTTCACCGACAGGCGCAGGTCGAGGTACTCCCGGCCCCAGTCGTCCTCGCCGGCGGTACCGACCCGGGCCGGGCCGAGGATGGCCCGGGCCGCCTCGTCGCCGACCAGCTCCACCCCGGCGAGGGCCGGCGCCAGGCGCGGGAGGAAGGCGT
>JAKARG010000315.1 GCA_021819345.1 Actinomycetes bacterium
CTGGTCTACGCCCTGCGTCGGGCGGACCCGGGGATCGACGTCGCCCGGATCGACTTCGAGACGCCGAGCCCCTACAACACCCGCCTGCACCGGGGGCTCCCCCCGACGCCGATCGGCACCCCCGGCGTCGTCGCCCTCGACGCCGCGGCGCACCCGCCGGCGACCGACCTCCAGTACTTCGTCGAGGTCGACCCCGACGGCCGGCTCGGCTTCGCGGCGACCGCCGCCGGCTTCGACGCGCTCGTGGCCACCTGCCGGGCCCACGGCCTCTGCTGAGGCCGGCGACGCCCGTGGCGCCGAGCGGCCGGACCAAGGTGGTGGGGGTGATCGGCGACCCCGTCGGCCACTCGCTCTCGCCGGCGCTGCACAACGCGGCCTTCGCCGCCGCCGGCCTCGACTGGGTCTACGTCGCCTTCCCGGTCGCACCGGGCGGCGGCGGCGAAGCGGTGCGCGCCGTGCGCACCCTCGGCCTCGGCGGGCTGTCGGTCACCACGCCCCACAAGGACGCCGCCGCCGGGGCGGTCGACCGGCTCACCCCGGTCGCCGCCGCCCTCGGGGCGGTCAACACCGTGGTGCCCGCCGGGGACGAGCTGGTCGGCGACAGCACCGACGGGGCCGGGCTGCTCGACGCCCTCGCCGAGGACCCGGGCCTCGGGGTGGCCGGCCTCGCCTGCGTGGTGCTCGGCACCGGCGGCGCCGCCCGGGCGGTGGCCCAGGCGCTCGGCGGGGCGGGAGCGGCCGCGGTCGGCGTCGTCGGCCGGGACCCCGGGGCGGCGGCGCGCTGCGCCGCGCTCGCCGGCCCCGCCGGAACCGCCGAGGCGGCCGGGGCGGACAGGCTGGCCGGGGTGGCCAGGGTGGTGAGGGAAGCGGACCTGGTCGTGGAGGCCACCGGTGCGGGGATGCGCGCCCTCGTCCCCTTCGGGCTCGGCCGGTCGAGCTTCCGGCCCGGGCAGGTGGTGGTCGACCTGGCCTACGAGCCGCCCGTCACCCCGCTGCTCGCCGCCGCCGCCGCCGGCGGCGCGACGGCCCGCAACGGCCTGCGGATGCTGCTGCACCAGGCCGCCCGCCAGTGGAGCGCGTGGACCGGCCAGCCGGCGCCGCTCGCCGCGATGGCCGCCGCCGCCGGCCTCGAGGTGCGGGCTCATCCCGGCGCCCCCGGCTGCCGATAGAGCATCCAGTGCCGCACGGTCACGAGTCCTACCCTTGCGCCCGCCCGGCGCCGAAGCCGGCCGGGCCCGACCCCGCCCGCCGCGGCGCGCCATGATCCCCCAGCCCGGTCCCGCCGTCGCCGACGGCTTCGGCCCGGCGCCCCCCGGCGCCGGGCGGGGATCGCTCGGCGCGTTCCTCGTGGCCTGCGGGATCATCGAGGAGCCGGCGCTGCGCGCCGCCCTGGCCGGCCAGAGGCCGGGGGTCAACCTCGTCGACACCCTGGTCGGGGGCGGGCACGTCGAGGAGACCGCCCTCATGAGGGCGCTCGCCGAGCACGCCGGCGTCGACTACCTCGACCTCACCAACCACCCGATCGACGTCGCCTCGGCGCGCCTCGTCAGCCCGTCGATGGCCCGCCGCTACCGGGCGATCCCGATCGGCTGGTACGAGGGGTCGCTGCGGGTCGCGGTCTGCGACCCGAGCAACGTGCTGGCGGTCGACGACTTCCGCACCGTCACCGGCGCGCCCATCGAGCTGGTCGTCTCGCCGCCGTCGAGCATCGACGCGGCCATCGCCAGCTGCTACCGGGTCGACGCCGAGGCCGAGCAGGCGAGCGCCGAGGCGGCGAGCAGCTTCGGCGGCACCCAGTCCCAGGCCCTCGCCGGGGTGCGCGAGGTGGTCGAGGACGGCCCGATCGTGAAGCTGGTCAACCTCTTGATCGGCCAGGCGGTCACCGACCGGGCCTCGGACATCCACGTCGAGCCCGGCCCGAGGGACCTGCGGATCCGCTTCCGCATCGACGGCGTGCTCCAGGAGGTGATGCGCCCCCCGAGCAGCATCGCCGGCGGGGTGATCAGCCGGATCAAGATCATGGCCTCGCTCAACATCGCCGAGCGGCGTATCCCCCAGGACGGGCGGATCAACACCCGGATCAACGGGCTGCCCGTCGACCTGCGGGTGGCGACCCTGCCGACGGTCTGGGGCGAGAAGGTGGTCATGCGGATCCTCGACAAGTCGACCGCCCTGCTCGACCTCGCCGACCTCGGCTTCCTGGCCGACAACATGGAGCGCTACGAGCGCTCCTACCGCCGGCCGTACGGGACGATCCTCGTGACCGGGCCCACCGGCTCGGGCAAGTCGACCACCCTGTACGCGACGCTCAACATCTTGAACGACTCGACCAAGAACGTGATCACCGTCGAGGACCCCGTCGAGTACCAGCTCGAGGGCATCAACCAGATCCAGGTCAACCCCAAGGCGGGGCTGAGCTTCGCCTCCGCGCTGCGCTCGATCCTGCGCTCGGACCCCGACATCGTCCTGCTCGGGGAGATCCGCGACCGGGAGACCGCCCAGATCGCCATCGAGGCGGCCCTCACCGGCCACCTGGTGCTGTCCACCCTGCACACCAACGACGCGTCGAGCAGCCCGGGGCGGCTGATCGAGATGGGCGTCGAGCCGTTCCTCGTGGGCAGCGCCCTCGACTGCATCGTCGCCCAGCGCCTCGCCCGCCACCTCTGCGAGCGCTGCAAGCAGGCCTACACCATGACCCCGAGCGAGCTGGCCATGGTCGGTTGGGACCCCGAGGCGCTCGGGGTCCTCGAGGACCCGGTCGTGGTGCACCGGGCGGTCGGCTGCGGGGCCTGCGGGCGCACCGGCTACCGGGGCCGCTTCGCGGTGCACGAGGTCCTCACGGTGAGCGAGCAGGTCGAGCGGGTGATCGTCGACCGGGGCCACAGCGAGGAGGTGCTCAAGGTGGCGCTCGCCGAGGGGATGCTCACCTTGCGCCAGGCGGGCCTGCGGGAGGTCCTCGCCGGCAAGACCTCGATCGAAGAGGTCCTGCGCGTCATCGCCTGAGCGCGCCCTGCCGGCGCAGGGGGCTCTCGGGGGACGGGGGAGCCCCCGGAGCGCAGAAGCGCTCAGGAACGGCCCGCCGCCAGCCGAGAGACAAGCATGATCTCTGCGTCCCGCCGCGCCGGCGAGTTCCTCGTCGAGCGCAAGGTCCTCTCCCGCGAGGAGCTGGAGGAGGCGCTCGTCGCCGAGGAGGCGACCGGCGTGCCGGCCACCAAGGCCCTCGTGGCCGACGGGGTGGTCCACCAGCGCGACATCGTGGCCTTCGTCGCCTCCGAGGCCGGCCTCGACTTCTGGGACCCGCTCTCCGAGCCGGTCTCCTCGATCGTGCTCGGCATGCTGCCCGTCGAGACGGTCAGGCGCCGGCGCTGCCTGGCGGTGCGCATCGACGAGCGCGAGCTGGTGGTCGCCTTCGCCGAGATGCCGAGCGACGAGGCGCTCGACGAGCTGCACGCGGAGACCCGCTGGGTGATCCGCCCGGCGCTCGCCGCGGGCTCCGACCTCGACGCGGCGATCGCCGAGACCTACCGGATCGACTTCGGCGACACCGCCGAGGCCGGGGCCGACGAGCGGCCTGCGGGGCCGCCGGACCTCGACTCGCTGCTTCGCGAGATGGTCGCCCTCGGCGCGTCCGACCTGCACCTGTCCTCGGGGCGGCCGCCGAGCGTCCGGGTCGACGGGGCGATCCAACCGCTCGAGGGCTACGAGGCGCTCAAGGCCTCCGAGGTGCGCGACATGCTCTACGCGGTGCTCCCCGGGCGGGCCAGGGAGCGCTTCGAGCTCGAGCTCGAGCTCGACTTGTCCCGGGCGGTCCCGAACGTCGGGCGCTTCAGGGTGAACGTGTTCCAGCAGAAGGACTCGGTCGGGGCGGTGCTGCGGGCGATCCCGTTCCAGATCGTGCCGCTCGAGGACCTCGGCCTGCCCCCGGTGGTGCGCGAGCTGGCCGACCTGCCCCGCGGCCTGGTGCTCGTCACCGGCCCGACCGGCTCGGGCAAGTCGACGACCCTCGCCTCGCTCGTCGACGTGATCAACTCGACCCGCTCGTCGCACATCATGACCGTCGAGGACCCGATCGAGTTCCTCCACTCCCACAAGCGCTGCGTGGTCAACCAGCGCGAGGTCGGCGAGGACACCAAGTCCTTCTCCGAGGCCCTGCGCCACGTGCTGCGCCAGGACCCCGACATCATCCTGGTCGGCGAGATGCGCGACCTCGAGACGATCTCCGCGGCGCTCACCGCGGCCGAGACCGGCCACCTCGTCTTCGCCACCCTGCACACCCAGGACGCCCCGCAGTCGATCGACCGCGTGATCGACGTGTTCCCTTCCCACCAGCAGCAGCAGATCAGGGTCCAGCTGGCCTCCGCC
>JAKARG010000316.1 GCA_021819345.1 Actinomycetes bacterium
TCCGATCTCTTCGTGACCCAGTGGAACCCGCACCGCCTCGGACTCTCGGGCAAGATCCTCACGGCCTTCGGAGATCAGCTCCGCCGCATCGGCCAGCCGCTGCTCGCGTTCGAGTCGCTCTTTCACATGGCGGTCACCGCGGACGGCATCGCCGTCCTCAACAAGTCGGCCTTCGAGAAGGTGTTTCGCGACGTCGAGACGATGCGGGCCCGCGTCCCTGTGTGGGCCGCGCATGTCGAAGCGGCACTGCCTCTGGACGACACGAGCCTCGGCTGTCTAGCTGACGTGTGCGTCAAGAACATGCGGGTCGCCGCCAAGGCACGGTCGCTCTTCGAGTCCGGAGTGCTGAAGGACCGCACCATCACTGCGGCGATGCTCGCGGGGGAGATGCGGCGCCAGGACCTCGACGCCGACCGCATGGTGAAGCACGACAAGCTCGTCATCGAGGAGGCCGACGTGCCCACTCTCCTCAAGCTCCTCGACGAGGGTCTGTGGCGTGGATGGCTAACCGAAACGGCTTGGGAAGCCGGGAGCAAGGTGAAGCGCGGCCCTTGACCCTACGGTTATAGCTGAGACAAGCTCGTCTGAAGGGTGTCGCTGGCCCACGAGGACGTGGCCGGGCCCCCAACCCGAGAAGACGACGACCCTCAATCTTGTTCGGCTAGCCAAGCCACAAGGCTCGCTGGCGTGAGCTGGCACGCCCGCCTCCCGGGAACCTGTTCGAGGACGCCAGCTCGTACGAGGTCCATGAGGTCGCGGGTGCTGTGTCCAGCGAAGCGGGCGACCTCGGCGATCGGCACGCCGACTGGTGCTTGGGAGGCGCTTCGTTTCGTCGTGGCGTTACGCGCGATCCAGCAGTGCTTGACCGAGTCACGGGTGACGAACTTGGCGCCGCTGCTGTCGGTCTCGGGGTCGAGGTCGAGGTCACCGCGCTTGACGAGCAGCGCCGTGGTGCTGAGTGCCACCTTCAGCTGGCGGGAGGCGGCGGCGAGCTTCATCGACCGGCGATGTAGGGCCCGCACCCGTGCATGCTCGGCCCGGAGGACAGCTGCCGCCTCGGGGGTCACCTGGTAGTCGCGGGTGCCGGGGTACAGCTCGAGGTGGACGTCGAGTCTTCGGACCATGTGGTACAGCTCGTGGTAGCGAAGGCCCAACTCTTCGGCGAGGTCAGGGAGCAAGACTCGCTCGGCGAGCCGGTCCCGGCAGGCCCATACGGCGCTGAGCCGGGCGAAGCGGCGGGGGACCCCTCGTTCGTCGGGGGCGACGACGCAGGCAACGACGCCGTCGGCCATCCATCGTCGGGCGGTGCTGAGGTGGACGTGAAGCTCGGAGGCGACCCGCTGGGCGTCGCAGAGCGGGTCGTCGGGGTCGCCGGGCTCAATCAGCCAGCCGGCGGCGGCCAGAGTGGCATCGACGTGGTCGAGCTTGGCGAGTATCGGGTTGTGGTGTCCCCACTTGACCCGGCAGGTGGTCGGGGTGAGCAGGGTGCCGATGCTGTTCGCGATCTTGTCGTCGAGCACCGCGGCGACCTTGGCAAGAGGGGCGACGTCGGGATGGTCGAGGGTGTAGATGCGCCCGAACACGTCGTCGCCAGCTCGATGGCCCATGAACCGCCGGCGCACCGCGTCTTCGATGCCCGCTTCCCAGGCAAGGTCGCTCGCGGCGCTCTTTCGCAGGAGGTGCGAGGACACCCGGAAGCCGAGATCGCCGCTGGTGAGCTGTTCGGCAGCGAAGGCGTCGCCGAGGGCTTCTTGGTAGCCGGCCTGGCCTGCCCGGTTGGGCTGTTGGATGCCGGGTACCAGCCGGGCGCTCTGGTCGACCTCGCCGGTGTCGGGGTCGGTGTGAAAGGCGTCGACCGCGACGCGGATGGCGGTCATGAGCGCAGCGGGCATGACGAGCACCCGGCATCCGGCCGCGGTTTTCAAGGTGGGTTTGTAGGGGACGGCGACGACGTGGCCGTGGTCGTCTCGGACGCTGAAGCTGCGCCCGCCTTGGCCTTGGACGGCGAGCAGGCCGGTGTCGCCGAGGTCGACGACGTCTCCGACCCTGATCCCGAACGCTTCGGAGATGCGCAGTCCCATGATCCGCTGCAGCCAGAAGGCGAGTTGGTGCACTGGGTGGAGGTGGCTGGCGACGCGGGCGCATTCGGCAAGGGTGAGCGGCCGGGGCCGGCCCCGGGCCGGCGTGCGGGCGGCGGCCTTGTCGGGTAGGGGGGCGTCGAGTCCTTCGGTCGGATCGAAGCCGGGTGGGAACAGCTCGTTCGCCCGGGCGAAGGCCAGCACCCGGCGCAACACCCACAACGCGTCGGCGACGTAGGCCTGGGACAGGCCACCTGGTGCCCGCTCGATGTGGCGGATCGCTGCCACCGCGCTCGCCGGCACGCGGATCTGCCCGGCGGGGTCGCGGTAGGCGCCGGGGAGGAGGCCAGCTCGCCAGCGCCGCCGGGCAGTGGGCAGGCTCACTCCGGCGGCCCGGGCGGCGTCGGCGAGGCTCAACTCCGTGCCGGCCTGCCCGGTGGCGGGTATCGGCATCGGGGCATGGCGCACGGCGGGGTCGCGGCCGACCAAGTGCAGGAGCCACTCGTGCGCCATGAAGTAGGTGACGTCGGAGATGGTGGTGGTGCGCGGCGCGAACCACGGGACGAGGAACCCTTCGACGATGCGCCGGACCCGCTCGGCCCGCCCCGGACCCCCTCGGCGCAGGTCCTCGTAGGCGGCGGCCATCCACGCTCTTGCAACCGAGGCGACGTCGGGCTGGAGCTTGGCCGGCTCGGCGGGCGCCGGCGCCGGGCGGGGTGGTCGGTAGGTGCGGAACCGGTCGGCGTCGGGGATCGGCCGATCGTTGGCGAGGGCGGTCACCGCCGCGGTGAGCCACGCTTGGGCATTGGCGCGACTGGCGAAGCCCTCCTCGCGCCGTCGGGCCGTGCCCTTGGCCCCGGGAAGCGACGCCCACCACCGGTTGTTTTGACGTCGGAGCGATCCGGTGAGCGGCCGGCCCATCAGCTGGCTCGCTTGGCGACGGTGTCGACCGTGAGGCGGCGCAAGAAGCAGAGTTCGGCGTCCTGGCGCGCGACCAGGTCTTCCAGGGCGTGGATCCGAGCCTCCGCGCGGGCGAGGACCACGGACGCGCCGGCGGCCCCGTCCGCGTCGGTGGGCTGGTCGTCGTCGGGCGGGGCGTCAGCGGTGCGGTGGTGGGGAGAGAACCCGGCCTCGCCGAGGTCATCGGCGGGGATCATCCAGCGACCGTCGACGAGCCGGGCGTGGGGGAACCGGCCGGCCCTTCGGGCCCGGGCGATGGTGTCTCGGGAGCAGCCGGCGAGCGCGGCCGCCTGCTGCTGGGTGACGAGGTCGCCGGAGGCCGTCCTGCGTCGCCGGGTGGGCCGCCCGTTGGTGGGAAGGCGGTCGGTCATCGCCAGGTGTGCTCCTTTCTCGACGGTCGGCTGCAGTGGCTTCGAGGAGGCCTCTTTCGGGTGGACAAGTCAAGGCCAGCCCTGGCGGCTGGGGAGTGTGGGCGCTCGGATCGGACACCGGTCATGCAGCCCTCCGTGCCGACGGGACGTTCGGGCGCTTCGGGAGGCGGACGACGGCGCCAGCAGAACCGACCGAGAGTGGCGGCGCCCGGAAGACGAGGAGGTCCTCATGGGCGATCACTTGGCGGGGCACACCTTTGGCACGGGCTTTGCGGACCTGTTCGAGGGCGAAGAACGAGCAGCGGGGCACGAGGTGGTCGTCGCGGAGTCCTGCCAGGAGCGCGACGTTTCGCTCGTAGAGAACGAGCCCCGCCTGCTCGCCAACGCGGGCCATGGCGCCGGGCAGGTCGACGAGCCGCCCGTCGGACCAATAGGGCCGCACCGTCATCGCCACGTACCCGCCGGGGCGCAGCACCCGGGCGCAGCCCGCCAGGATCGTGCCCATGGCGTCCAAGAGGCCGCCGAGCCCGACGTGGGCGAGGTTGGCGGGGTCCGTCGAGTAGCGGTTGTGGGACTTGGCGATCCCCTGGCCGGGCCGGGCGGTGACCCGACCGTGCAGGGAGGCCCCATAGGGCGGGGAGGTGACCACGAGCGCCACCAGGCCGACGGCGGCGGGGTCGAGCACGGCGGGGAGGTGGCGGGCGTCCCCGCAGACCACCTCGCCGTGACCGGTCGCACCCTGGCTCTTGGCGTGGCGGAGGTTGGCCCGGGCGAGCTCGGCCCAGGGTGGCTCGTACTCGACGCCGATGGCGTCGCGCCCCAAGTGGACGGCTTCGACCAGGGTGGAGCCGATGCCGGCCATCGGGTCGAGGACCAGGTCGCCGGGGGCGCTGTAGGTGGCGATGGCGCGCGCGGCGAT
>JAKARG010000317.1 GCA_021819345.1 Actinomycetes bacterium
CACCCAGCTGTACCTCCACCAGCTTCTCGTCGACCGCCTACCGGTGGGGGAGGTGGCCGATCGGGTGGCGCTGCTGCACGGCGGGATGCGCACCGACGAACGTGAGCGGATCAAGGCCGAGTTCCAGACCTCCCCGTCGCGCCGCCCGCTTCGCATCCTCCTGGCCACCGACGCCGCCTCGGAGGGCATCGACCTGCAGCTGCATTGCCATCGGGTGGTGCACGTGGAGACTCCGTTCAGCCCGGCGCGTATGGAGCAGCGCAACGGCCGGATCGATCGCCACCTCCAGCCCTCCCCGGAGGTGTTGATCTACCACTTCATCGGGGCGGGCTGGGAGTCCGCACCCCCAGGCAGCCTGGAGGACGACCTGCAGTTCCTGAGCCGTCTGGCCCATAAGCTCAACCAGGCCCGCGAGGACCTGGGTCGGGTCGAGCCGCTGCTGGCCGCCCAGGTGGAGCGCCACATGCTCGGCGACCGTACTGCCACCGTCGACGTCCGCCCCGAGCAACGCCCCCGCGCCGGGGTGCTGCGGGTGGAGCGCAACCTCCGCGAGGAGGTGGCCCGGCTGGCCGAACGGCTCAAGCGGACCCGAGTCGAGCTCGAGCTCAGCCCCGCCGCGGTCGAGCAAGTGGTCCGCGTCGGCCTGGACCTGGCCCGCCAGCCGTCGCTCACCCCAGCGGCCTTGGACCGCCCACCGA
Source organism: Actinomycetes bacterium (assembly GCA_021819345.1). Classification (GTDB taxonomy): domain Bacteria; phylum Actinomycetota; class Acidimicrobiia; order Acidimicrobiales; family Palsa-688; genus JAKAQB01. Next base: position 699 of record JAKARG010000317.1, read on the forward strand.
CCGACCGCCGCCCGTCGGGGCCGGTCTTCGCCGTCGGCCAGCTCACCGGCGGCTGGGCCCGCACCGTCCTCGACCTCCCCGACCGCCTCGAACCCGAGCGGATCCGCCCCATCACCTTCGACCACGCCGTCGCCGCCGACGGCGCCGACGACGTCGTACTCGCCCACCTCGGCCACCCGCTCGTCACCCAGGCCATGCGGCTGCTGCGGAGCCGCATCTGGTCCACCGAGGGGGAGGCGGACCTCTCCCGGGTGACCGCCCGGATGGTCCCCGACGCGGATCTGAGCGAGCTCGTCATCGCCGCCCATGCCCGTCTGGTCATCACCGGCCGGGGCGGCCACCGACTGCACGAGGAGCTCATCGTCGCCGGCGGCCGGGTGGCGGCCGGTCGGTTCAGCCAGAAGGGCTACGGCGTCGGCGAGCTGGCCCGGGCCCTCGAGGCGGCCACCGACCAACTGCCACCCGCCCACGTCCGCGAGGCGCTGGCCGCAGCCTGGCCCGCCTTCGAGGCCCCCCTCCTCGGCGCCCTCGCCGGCCGGGCAGGGGACCGGGCCGACGGGCTCACCCGGGCGCTGCTCACCAAGGTGGAAGAGGACGTGGCCACCATGCGCGCGGTTCTCGGCGAGCTCGAGGCCAGCATCCTCGCCGAGCTGGCCCTGCTCGACCAGCCCGAGCAGCTCATGTTCGACTTCGACCGCGACGAGCGCGCCCAGTTCACCCGGGACATCGAGGCCCTGCGGGCCAGGGTCGAGGCCATCCCCGGCGAGATGGACCGCGAAGAGGCCGCCCTGCGGGCTCGCTACGAGGACCAGGCCCTGCGCATGTTCCCGGCCGCCATCACCTTCCTCGTCCCCCGACGGCTGTGCGAGGCGGGCCTCGACCAGGCCCTCGCCACCGCCGGCCGGCGCCAGGCAGGCCCCCGGTGAGCACCCGCGTCACCCTCCGCCACGCCGACTGGCTCTCCCTGGTGGACGCCACCGGCCCCTTCCTCACCCTGCCGGTGCTGCGCCGGGTGTGGCCCAGCGGCCTGGACCGCACCCCGCCGGGCCGCTGCGCCGAGGTCCGTGAAATGGTCGCCGGCCTCGGCCGCGACGACGTGTCGCGGCGGCGGTTCGTGGAGTGGGTGCTGCGTCGTCTGCTTGCCTTCGGTCCGACGCTGCGTGAGGGCCAGGGGGTCCCCGAGACCTTGGTGGTCCCTCTCGCCGAGCATGGCGTCGTCCTGCGCCCCGACTTCGCCGTCGTCGAGGCGCAGACCAGCCGGACCCGGCTGCTGGTCTCGCTGTGGCCGGCGGGGACCGACTTCGCCGCCCACGTGGCCGGCGAACGCTGGGCGGCCAGCCCCGTCGACCGGATGGCCACGCACCTGCGCTCCACCGGCGTCCAACTGGGCCTGGTCACCGATGGCGACCGGTTCTGCCTCGTCTGGGCGCCGCGCACCGGGCCGGTCGGTCGGGCCACGTGGGTGGCCTCGGTCTTCACGGAAGCGGCCGAGCGGACCCTCCTCGACAGCTTCACCTCGGTGCTCGGCGCCCGCCGGTTCTTCGCCGTGGTCGCCGAGGATCAGCTCGAGGCGCTGCTGGCCGAGTCCGCCTCCGCCCAGGCTGAGGTCACCAGCCAGCTCGGCCTGCAGGTGCGCCGGGCCGTCGAGCTCCTCGTCGCCTCGTTCTCCCGCGCCAACCGCGATCATGGCGGGACGCTGCTGGCCGGCCTCAACCCCAACCACGTCTATGAGGCGGCCTGCACTGTCATGATGCGCCTCGTCTTCCTCCTCTCCGCCGAGGAGCGCCGCCTGCTGCCGCTTGGCGACGAGTTGTATGACCGCTCCTACGCCGTCTCCACCCTGCGCCAGGAGCTGCGCCAGGCCGCCGACGACAACGGGGACGAGACCCTCGAGCACAGCTACAGCGCCTGGCCGCGCCTGCTCGCTACCTTCCGGGCCGTCCACGGCGGCCTTAGCCATGACCAGCTGCGCCTCCCGGCCTACGGAGGCCGGCTCTTCGACCCCGACCGCTACCCCTTCCTGGAGGGTCGGGAGCCTGGCCAGTCCTGGCGGGACACGGCCGCGGCGCCTCTCCCGGTCGACGACCGCACCATGCTGGCCATCCTCACTGCCGTGCAGATCCTCGAGATGCGCGAGGGTGGGGCCACCGAGGCGCGGCGGCTGTCGTTCCGCAGCCTCGACGTGGAGCAGATCGGCCATGTCTACGAGGGGCTCCTCGACCACGGCGCCCAGTATGTCGACACCGTCACGCTGGGCCTCTTCGGCAAGGCCGGCGAGGAGCCCGAGGCCAGCCTGGCCCAGTTGGAGCTGTACGCCGAGCAGGGCGACGGCGCCCTCGTCCCATGGCTGGCCGAGCGCACCCAGCGCAGCGAGAAGCAAGTCCGCGACGCCCTGGACACGTCCCTCGACGACGGTCTGCGCAGCCGGCTGCGGGCCGCCTGCGACAACGACGACGGCCTCCTGCAGCGCCTGCAGCGCTACGGACGCCTGTTGCGGGACGACGTCCGGGGGCTGCCGATGGTGCTGCTGCCGGGGTCCGTGTTCGTCACCGAGGTGTCGCACCGCCGCGACACCGGCACCGAGTACACCACCAAGGAGCTCGCCGACGAAGTCGTCCGCTACGCCCTCGAACCCCTCGTCTACTCGCCGGGCCCCGCGGAGGGCGCCCCGCCGGAACAGTGGAAACTCAAGTCCTCGGCCGACATTGAAGCCCTGCGGGTCTGCGACCCGGCCGTCGGGTCCGGGGCGATCATCACCGCGGCGTGCCGGTACCTGGCTGATCGACTGCTCGAGGCCTGGGCCGCCGAACGGGCCACTCCGCTCCTGGTCCGTGCTGACTCGTCCGCCGAGGTGGATGACGTCCTGATCGCGGCCCGGCGGACGGTCGCCGAGCGTTGCCTCTACGGGGTGGACCGCGACCCCATGGCCGTCGAGATGGCCAAGCTGTCGCTCTGGCTCATCACCATGGCAAAAGACCGCCCCTTCAGCTTCCTCGACCACGCCTTTCGCCCCGGGGACTCGCTCCTGGGCGTCACCGACCTCGACCAGGTCACCCACTTCGCCATCGACCCGAACCAGGCCGTTCGCCCCCTCAACTTCGCCGGAGATCTGGAGCCCCTGGTCAAGGAGGCCCTCGAGCTGCGACGGCGCATCGAAGAGGCACCTGTCGTGGACACCCGCCACGCCGAGGAGAAGGAACGCCTCCTCGAACAGGCCTACCGGGCCATGCGCACCGTCAACGTCCTCGCCGACCTGGTCGTCGGCGCCGCCCTCTCGACCGCTGGCGCCGCCAAGAACGACGAGACCGTCCGCCTGGCAGCCGTCTCCCGGCAGGTGCGCGAGGCGTTCGACGCCGACGGCTCCGACCGGGACGAGCAGCTCACTGCCCTGGCCGATCAGGCTGACGCCTGGCTGAACGAAGGTCGGCCCACCGGCGCACCCCTGCGCCGGCCCCTCCACTGGCCGCTGGCCTTCCCCGAAGTCTTTCTTGCGAGCGACCAAAGCGGATTCGACGCCATTGTTGGAAACCCGCCGTACGTGGGAAATAAGTACTGGAGGGCACGCCTAGGCGCCGATTACCAGCGGCTGTTTGAGCGCTTGTTCGCCCGCAAGCTGGGCAA
>JAKARG010000318.1 GCA_021819345.1 Actinomycetes bacterium
TCCGATCTCGAGCGGCGCGCCGGGTCGCCGTCGCCACGGCAGAAGGTGGCGTCGACCAGGTCGAGCAGCTCGGCCACCGGCACCGCCGGCGGGCGCGGCCGGTTGGTGCGCTCGTCCCGACCCGAGTAGGTGACGACCAGGTGGTCGGTGGCGGCCATCAGGGCGTCGAGCAGCAGCTGGCGGTCCTCCGAGCGCGGGTCACGGTCGCCGACCTCGGGACGCTCGGCGAGCAGGTCGTCGCCGTCGGGCTCGGGGTGGCGGGGGAAGTCGCCGTCGTCGAGGCCGAGCAGGACGACCACCCGGTGCGGCACCGAGCGCATCGGGACGAGGGTGCAGACGGTGAGGTCGCCGGTCCTGAAGTTGGCGGTGGTCGGCCTGCCCTGCAACCGGCCGGCGAGCAGCGAGCGCACCTCGGCCAGGGACAGGACCGGCGACGACCCTGGCGCCGGTCCGTCGACGACCTCGGCCAGGACCCGGCGGAGCTGGTCGTGCTGCCAGTCCTCCCCGGGGGCCGCCGAGGCGATCAGCTCGGTGCCGACGATCAGCCCGTCGACCCATGCGCCGAGCGGCTGGGGGTCGCGGAGGCGGGCGAAGGAGTAGGAGAGCCGGGCCACCAGCTCCGCCAAGCGGCCGGCGAGCTCCACCGATCCACCGGTCACCCCCTCCAGCGGGACCACCCCTCCCCAGGCGAGCCCCGGACCCTCCATCGCCACTCCGAGCAGCAGGCGGTCGATGCCCGCCTCCCAGGTCCCGGCGGAGAGCGGAGGAAGCTTCCAGAGCTGACGGTGCCCGGCGTCCAAGCCCCAGCGGACGCCGCTCGCTGCGGCCCACTCCCCCAGGGCGGCCAGGTCGTCGCGCTCGAAGCGGAAGTGCCGTGCCACCGCCGGCCGGGCGGCGAGGTCGAGCACCTCCGAGGCACTGGCGCGCCCGCCGGCCAGCTCGAGCAGGGTCGCGGCGATCGCCAGCAAGGGGTTGGTCTGGCGCAGCGAGCGGTCGGCGAGGCGTGCTCGCAGGCGCCTCGGCGACGCACCGGGCTCGCCGGCGCCGAAGACTGCCTGCACCAGCGGGGCGAAGGTCTCGACATCGGGGCAGCAGACGATCACGTCCCTCGGCTCGAGGGTCGGGTCGGCGGAGAGCAGGTGCAAGATCGCGTCCCGGGCGACCTCGACCTGCCGGGCCCTCCCGTGGCAGGCGTGGACCCGGAGCGAGTCGTCGGCGGGGTCGATGACCATCCGGAGATCGGACGGGCGGCGACCTCCCGCCGGCGCGGGCCCCGGTGCGCCCGGGGGCGCGAGGTCCTCTCGGACCCCCGCCTGGAGGGCAGCGAGGACTCCGGACGGCAAACGAGGAGCCTCTCCCCTCTCTGGCGGGGAGCTGTCTGCTCCCTTCTCTGCTCCCTTCTCTGCCGGGGAGCCGTCTGCGACCCCGTGGTGGACACTGGTGGTGATGCCCCGCCCGGCGAGCACGAGCTGCATCTCGCGCGCGTCGCGAGCCCAGGATCGCAGCAGCGGGTTGGACGCCAACCGGGCGGTGGGGTCCTCGGAGCGGGCGAGCCCGAGCGGCACCGCCGCCGGATGGGACCCGACCCGCTCCCACAGGGCCGCAGACGGGTGGAGCAGCAGCAGGTGGACGTCCCGGTGGACTGCGAGGGCCGCGAGGATGTCGAGGTGGCTCCCGGGCAGACGGGTCAGCCCGAACAGCGCCACCCGGGCGGGGAGCCCTACCACTTCGGGGCGAGCCTCCAGGCGGCACCGGGCTGTCGCGAAGCGCTCGGCGGGGCTCGGTAGCGCGATCCGCTCCCGGAGCAGCCGCCACAGGTGCGGCTGCCAGCCGGAGCCGGCGCCCTCGGACCAGGCGAGGATCATGCTCGGGCGGTGGACGCCGTAGTGGTCGAAGCGGTCGGCAGCTCGTCGGAGCGCGGAGTACCTCCTCGGCCTCCCGGCGCCCTCGCCCGGGGTGGCCGCGCGGAGATGGCCGAGGAGGACGGCGAGCTCGGGGTCGTCACCGTGCTCGTCGACCAGGTCGATGAGCGGCCAGACGGCTCGCTCCGGTAGCCAGGGGTCGGCGCCGGCGTCGAGCTCGCAGGCAGCAGCGACCGCTTCGCGAACGAGCGTCCCGGGGAACGGCATCTCCAGGTTCGCGCACACGCCACCCTCCTCGCCGGCTCCCAGCCGATGTGAGAGCCGCTGGCCGAGCCACCGCTCCACCCCTCGGGTGGGAACGGCCACCACCTCGGCGCGCAGGGGGTCCGCTGGGCCAACGGCGAGAAGCTCGGCGAGGGCGTCGACCAGGCGGTCCGCACGCTCGGACCTGTGCACCACCAGCACGGCTCACCACCTCCTCTCGGGGGTGAGGCTACGGCTGGGGTGCGACGACCTTCGCTCTTGGCCGTCACCTCCGCCCGTGGGGGGCAACCTGGCCGCCGAGCTGACCGGCAACCCCGACGACGCCCCCGGGCTCGAGTGGCCGGACGCACGCCCCGAGGGGACCCACCGGGACCCCTGTTCAGCGTCGCCGCAATGGTGGGCCGGGAGGGATTTGAACCCCCGTAGGCTGTGCCGGCAGATTTACAGTCTGCTCCCTTTGTCCACTCGGGCACCGACCCAACAGGATTCATTCTAGCCGGCGACCTCGACGCAGGCCACCCGTAGGCTTACTGCGACGAGCCGGGCACCACCAGGGACCAGACGGGCACCACCCGGGGCTCGGCCACCCGGGCCGGGGCGGGCCGGGGACCGCCAGGACCGCTCGGGAGCCGCCCGGTAGCCTCGCTGCGACCCCGGAGCGGAGCTGTCGGATGGCTGTGGACACTGAGAGCGCTGGGGACACGGAGAGCGCAGAGCGGGCCGGCGCCGCACGGCGCCCGGTCGGAGTCCTCGGACGGCTCGCCGGCCTGCTCCGCTGGATGTCGGTGCGCCACCACCTCGCAGCCGAGCTGCTCCTCGTCGTCGGGCTCTACGCCGCCTACGACCTCGGCCGGGGAGCTGCGCTCACCGGCACCCGCGTCGCGGTGGCCCACGCCCGCTCCGCCTACCGGTTGGAGGAGGCGCTCCACATCGCAGTGGAGGGCCCGATCCAGCGTGCCTCGCTCGCCGTCCCCGGCCTCACCGTCGCGTTCGGCATCGGATATCTCGCCCTCCACATCCTGCTCACCGGGATCGTGCTGCTCTGGCTCTACTGGCGGCACCCCGAAGGCTACGTGACCCTGCGCAATGCGCTACTAGTGGCGAGCGTCCTCGCCCTGGTCGGGTTCGTGGTGTGGCCGACCGCCCCGCCTCGCCTGGCCGGGATCGACATCGCCGGCACGCTCTCGCGCGCCGGCGTCGCGCTCAACTCTCCCACCCTCACCTTGCTCTACAACCCCTACGCGGCGTTCCCGAGCCTCCACGAGGCCTACGCCGCGGTCAGCGCCTACGGGATCCGCCGGCACGCCCCCAACCGGGCCGTCTGGGCCGCGGGAGCGCTGCTGCCGGTGTGGGTGGCGGTGGAGGTGATCGCCACGGGCAACCACTTCGTGGTCGACGTCGTCGCCGGGGTGGTGGTCGCGGAGCTCGGGCTGCTCGCCGCCCGCCGGCTCGACTCCGCCACCGGCTCTCAGCGCAGCCCGGCGAACAGGTCGTCCTCGGGCAGCTCGGCCCCGCTGCGGTCGAAGGCCCGGACGAACCACTCCCGGGCGAACAGCCTCCCGTAGAGCTTGGGCCCGAGCCGCAGGAAGAACACGTTGTCGGCCTGGCTCGAGTGCGCTTCGAGGGCCTCGTACTTGGCCTCCACGTACCCGCTGACGTCGACGCAGGTGGTGACCTCCTCGTCCGGGGTCCCCCACGAAGGCGCCTCGGCCTCGGCGAACTGGCCCTCCTCCCGGTCGCTCGGGCCGGGAGGCTCGAGGCCGGCGCGGCGCAGGGCGGTGGCGAAGTCGGCGACCGCCGAGCGCGGCACTGCGGTGTGGTAGAGCTTCGTCGGGACCCCCGACGCCTCGGTGGCGACGTGGGCAATGCGGTGGGCCATGATGTGGTCGGGGTGGCCGTAGAAGCCGTTGGCGTCGTAGGTGACCACCACCTGCGGTCGGTGACGGCGCACCAGCTCCACGAGCGGAGCGGCCGCCTCGGCCACGTCCATGCCCCAGAAGGCCCCGGGGGCCTGGTTGGTGTCCCAGCCCATCATCCCCGAGTCGCGGTAGCCGAGCAGCTCGAGGTGCTCGACGCCGAGCCGGCGGGCGGAGCGCTCGAGCTCCGAGCGGCGCGTCGCGGCCACCGCTGCGGGGTCGTGGCCCGGCTCCCCGGGCTTGGCTCCCCCCGGCCCGTC
>JAKARG010000319.1 GCA_021819345.1 Actinomycetes bacterium
CGGCAGGCCGACGATCCCGATCGACAGTCCCAATGGGAAAGTCCTCCCTGAATGGTGGTCGGGCCAGTCTACGGGCGGGAGCCGTAGTGGACCGGGACGGTCACTCGAAGCGGGGGCGCAACGGCATGCCGGAGCAGCCTCTGTCCGGCTTGACCGCGAGAACCTGGTGGACACCGATCCTGCCGGTCTCGAAGCTCCACGCCGAACCCGCCAGGTACAGCCGCCAAGCCCGGCAGCGACGCTCCCCGACCTCGGCCACCGCGTCGGACCAGTGCCGTTCCAGGTTCGCGAGCCAGCTGCGAAGTGTCAGTACGTAGTGCTCCCGAAGGCTCTCCACGTGGCGGACCTCGAAGCCGACGCGCTGCATCGACGACACGACCGTGCCGACCTCGACCAGCTCGCCGTCGGGGAAGATGTAGCGGGCGACGAAGCTGTCGGGGGCGAAGGCCGACCGGTTCGGCTCGGCTCGTCCGAGCAACGACCGGACCGCAGGTACCGGGGTCGGCCAGCGAGCCCGGCGGCGGAGCGCAGGCAACGAGCTGATCGCGTGGTTGAGCAGCCGACCGCCGGGGCGCAGCAGGCCGAACAGCTTCCCGAAGTACCCGGCGAGGTTGGCCTCCCCCACGTGCTCGGACATGCCGATCGAGCTGATCGCGTCGTAGGGCCCGTCGGCCACCTCTCTGTAGTCCTCGACCCTCACCTCCATGTCGGCGCCGGCGTCGGCCATCCGCTTGGACGCCCAGCGCTGCTGGGGCTCGGAGAGGGTCACACCTACCCCTCGGGCGCCGCAGCGGGTCGCAGCGTGCTCGAGCATCGCGCCCCACCCGCAACCGACGTCGAGCAGCCTCGTCCCCTCGCGAAGCCCGAGCTTGGCCGCCACCAGTGCGTGCTTTGCCTCCTGGGCCGCCTCCAGGGAGTCGGAGGGGAAGCGCCAGAGGGCGCACGAGTAGGTCATCGAGGGTCCGAGGATCATCCGATAGAGCCCATCGGAGACGTCGTAGTGATGCGTCACGGCCCTGCGGTCCCGCCCGCGGCTGTGGACCCGGCCCCGGAGCCGGACCTCCTCGGCCGGGGCGCGCCGGGGGACCGCCAGGCCAGGCCCGGCTATCCGCGCGAGAGCCGCCCACTGCGCGGCGCTCGGGACGACGCCCTCCAGGGAGCTGGCGAGCTCGAGCGCTTCGATCAGGTCCCCCTCGACGTCGAGGTCCCCGACGACGAACGCCCGGGCGAGACCGAGCTGGCCGGGGCGCTGGAGCGCCCTGACGAGAGCTGCCCGGGAGCGCACGACGATCGTCGCCGGAGCGTCGGCCGGCCCGAGGGACGACCCGTCCCAGGTCCGGACCCGAAGCTGTAAGCGGTCCCCGATCAGCCCGGCGAGCAGGTCCCCGAGGCCTCCGGGCCTCCCCGTGCCGAGGTTCCCGCTCCTCGCGCCCCCACGCGCTCGCACACCCATGCTCCTTCCCGCTCCCACGGCGGGCCGACGGGCGAGCCGCCGGCCAACCCAACCCTACCCCGGCACCCGCGGCTGGGGGCTGGCCGGCCCGACGGGGCGAGCGCTTCGGCGAGGGAGGTTCAGCCGGGGACCAGGAGCAGCTTGCCCGAGGTACGTCGCGCAGCGAGGTCCTCCTGCGCCCGGGCGGCCTCCGCCAAGGGATAGCTGGCGCCGATGGTGACCCTCAGCTCGCCGGCGGCGACCAGGCCGAAGAGGTCGCCGGCGCGCCACTCGAGCTCCTCTCGGGTCGCGAGGTAGTCGGCGAGGGTCGGTCGGGTGAGGTACACCGAGCCGGCCGCGGTGAGCACCAGGGGGTCGACCGGGGGGACCGGGCCGCTCGCCGAGCCGTAGGAGACCAGGTGGCCACGTCGGGCGAGGGCGTCGAGGCTCGCCTCGAAGGTGCTCGCCCCGACCCCGTCGTAGACCACCGCCGCCCCGGCGCCGGCCGACAGCGAGCGGGCCACCTGCCCGAAGTCGTCGTAGCCCGCGCACACCTCGGCACCCGCACCGAGCGCAGCCTCTGGCTTCGACCCGCCCGAGGTGGTCGCCACGACCCGCCCCCCACGCCGGACGACGAGCTGGGTGAGCAGGAGCCCGACCCCACCGGCAGCGGCGTGGACCACCACCACCTCGCCGGCAGCGACCGGATAGGTGCTGTGGCAGAGGTAGTGAGCCGTCATGCCCTGCAACATCACCGCCGCCGCAGTCGTCAGCTCGACGCCATCGGGGACCCGCACGGCCCTCGAGGCGTCCACTACCACCGCCTCGGCGTAGCTCCCGGGGGCCGAGGCCCACGCCACCCGTTCCCCGGGGGAGAACCCCTCGACCCCCTCGCCGACGGCGAGGACGGTCCCGGCCCCCTCGGCGCCCGGCACCCACGGCGGGGTCCCGGCGTAGGGCTTGCGGCCCTCCCGGCCGTAGATGTCCATGAAGTTGACCCCGGCCGCCGCCACCCCCACGAGGAGCTGACCGCGACCCGCAAGGGGCTGCTCCCGCTCCTCGAGCCCGAGGACCTCCGGACCGCCGGCAGATACGGCAACGATCGCACGCACGGATCCGAACGCTAGCGCTGGGGGCGCACGCGGCCGGCGCCGATCCGGTCGTGGTTATAGTACAGCGGTCTCGGAACCGTGCTCCTCGGCTAGGAGCTGCATGGGGGGGAAGGCAGATGCTGGTCGAGCAGGTGACGACGGTCGCAGGGGACCCATCCCCGCCGGAGGGCTGGGCAGAGCGTCATGCCATCGCAGCGCTGGTCCTTCGCCGGGGGGCGATCGGGGTGCTGACGCTGTTCGTGGTCTCGGTGCTCATCTTCGTCGCCACCGAGGTCCTGCCCGGCAATGCCGCTTATGCGGTCCTCGGCCACACCGCCACGCCGGCGCGGATCAAGGCGATCGAGGACCAACTGCACCTGAACCGCAGCATCCCCTACCAGTACTGGAGCTGGATCTCCGGGGTGCTCTCGGGCCACCCGGGGAGGTCCTTCGCCGACGGCCAGGGCGTGTGGAGCCTCGTCGCCCCGCGCCTCGTCAACTCCGCGGTCCTCGTCGTGCTGGCCGGGGTGATCGGCACCCTGCTCGGAGTGGTGCTCGGCGCAGTGGCGGCCCTGCGCAAGGACAGCTGGTTCGACCACCTGAGCTCGGTCGTGGCGCTCGCAGTCACCTCGCTGCCGGAGTTCGTGGTGGCGATCGCATTGATCATCTTGTTCTCGACGGTGGTGCTCCACCTCCTCCCGGCGGTATCGCTCATCCCACCCGGCACCTATTCGTGGAGCCGGCCGGAGCTGCTCGTGCTGCCGACCGCGACCCTGGTGCTCGTCATCGTGCCCTACATCCTGCGCATGATGCGCGCTGCGATGGTCGAGGCGCTGGAGTCCGACTACGTCGAGATGGCCCGCCTGGAGGGCCTACGCCCCTGGCGGGTCACCTTCGTGCACGCCCTCCCCAACGCGATCGCCCCGACCGTGCAGGTGATCGGGCTCAACTTCTTGTACCTGGCCGGCGGGATCGTCATCGTCGAGGACGTGTTCAACTACCCCGGGATCGGCCAGGGCCTGGTCAACGCGGTCAACGACCGGGACATCCCGACGATCCAGCTGATCGTCGTCATCCTCGCCGCGTTCTACGTGTTCGTGAACATCGCCAGCGACGTCGTAGCCCTGCTCGCCTCGCCCCGCCGGCGCCTCGGGAGGTGACTCCGGTGACCGGAACGATCGTCGCCGAGGCTCCCGCCTCCCAACCAGTACCCGGCCGACCCGGCCCGAGGAGGCGGCCCCGCCCGGTCCTCGTTCGCGCAGCACGCACCAGGCGCGGGGCGATCGGCCTCGCCATCGCCGGCTTCGTCGTGCTGGTCGCGGTGATCGGGCCGTTCGTCACCCCGTACTCGCCGACCGCCTTCGTCACGAGCCCCTTCGCCACCCCTTCGGCGAGCAACCTCCTCGGAGGCGACCTGCTCGGCCGCGACGTGCTGTCGCGGGTCCTGGCCGGCGGCTGGGTGCTCCTCGTCATGGCCGCCTCGGCGACCGCCTTCGGAGTGCTCGTCGGGGCCGCCGCCGGGGTGTCGGCTGCCTACCTGCGCGGCTGGGTCGACGGCCTCATCATGCGCAGCGTCGACGTGGTCCTCGCCTTCCCGTCGCTAGTGTTCGCGCTGCTCCTCGTCAGCATCGTCGGCCCGAAGCTCTGGCTCATCATCCTCGCCGTGGGCTTCGCGCAGGCCCCGCCGGTGGCCCGAGTCCTGCGCTCGGCGACCCTCGACGTCTCCGAGCGCGACTACGTGAGGGCGGTCGAGCTCCAGGGGATGAGGCCAG
>JAKARG010000320.1 GCA_021819345.1 Actinomycetes bacterium
GGTGCTGTTGCGCCAGTAGAGCAGGCCGGGGCGGCCCGAGAGCTCCCGGGCCCGCTGGACCGATCCGTCGGGCCAGGTGACCTTGGTTCCGGCGGTCAGGTAGCAGCCGGCCTCGACCACGCAGCCGTCGCCGAGGGCGATCCCGACCCCGGCGTTGGCTCCGACCAGGCAGTCGCGACCGATGGTCACCACCTCCGTCCCGCCTCCCGACAAGGTGCCCATGATCGATGCCCCGCCGCCGATGTCGGTGCCGTCGCCCACCACCACCCCCTGGCTGATGCGCCCCTCGACCATGCTCGCCCCGAGGGTGCCTGCGTTGAAGTTGACGAACCCTTCGTGCATCACGACCGTGCCGGGGGCGAGATGGGCACCGAGGCGGACCCGGTCGGCGTCGCCGAGGCGGACCTCGGAGGGCACGACGTAGTCGACCATCCGGGGGAAGCGATCCACGGCGAGCACCGAGAGCGGTGTTCGGGTGCGCCGCGCCTCGCGGTGCGCGAGGGGAAAGGCAGCGGGCGAGCAAGGACCGCGATCGGTCCAGACCACGATCGGAAGGAGGGCAAAGATCCCGTCCAGGGTGATCGTGCGTGGCGCAGCCAGCCGAGATGAGATCAGGTGGAGCCGCAGGTAGGCGTCGGGAACGTCTGCGGGCGCAGAGTCGAGGTCGATCACCGCCTCGATCGGACGAGACGAGGTGCGCAGCAGCGGGTCGGGTGGTGGAGGTCGGTCCCCGTTACCCGGGCTCGGGGAATCTCCCAGTCCGAGCTCGGGGAACCAGGTGTCGAGCAGCTCCCCGTCCTCGGCCACGGTCGCCCAGCCGCAGCCCCACGCAGCCCTCATCGGCGGATCATGCCGGCGGGTGGGCGCCAGAGCGCTCCCACAGCTTGATCCCGCCTTGGATCCCGGCGTCGTTGCTCACGATCGTCACGTCCTCGGGCAGCTCGGCGTCGATCCTCGAGGCATTGCCCCCTCCGAGATAGCAGTGGTCGAAGAAACAGAGCTCCCTCAGGGTGTCGATCGCCTCCAGCACCCGTTTCTGCCACTTCTTGTGACCAACCTGCTTGCGGGCTGCGTCGCCGATCACCTCGTTGTAGCTGCTGTCCTTCTTGAAGGGGTGGTGGGCCAGCTCCAGATGAGGTAGCAGCAGGCCCCGGTGGAACAGCGCCGTCCCGAGCCCGGTGCCGAGGGTCATGACCAGCTCGAGGCCTTCTCCGCGCACCACCGCCGCCCCCTGGACGTCGGCGTCGTTGGCGACCCTGCACGGCTTGGCGAGGGCTCTGGACAGGGCCGTCTGGAGGTCGAAGCGAGACCACGCGCGCACGAGCGCAGCCGATGGGGTGCCCCCCGGCCCGTCGGGCGAGACGAAGTGGGGAGCGGACAGGACGACTCCCTCCCTCACCATCCCCGGGAACCCCGCCGAGGCCCGGTCGAAACCACCCAGCGGCTTGACGAGGTCGCAGAGCACCGTGACGAGCTTGTCCGGTGGCATCGGGTAGGGGGTGTCGACGCGAACCCGGTCGTGCTCCATCTCGCCGGAGCGGTCGAGCACCGACGCCTTGAGGCCGGTGCCGCCGATGTCGATCGCCAGGGTGACGGTGTCGTCGCCCGATCCGTCCTCTGGCGTGCCGGAGTCGCTCATGTCGAGAAGCTACCCGCCCGAGGCCGCCGGAGACGACTGCTGGGCGCACAGGGGACCAGGCGCACCGAAGCAGGCACCGAACCAGCTGCGCCGCAGCAGCTTCATTGAAGGTTGACTATCTCCCGGCCGATGGTAGAACAGAACCAGTAGTCGGGCGCAGAAGGCCAGAAGGTGACCACATGAGCGAACCGAGCCTTTCAGATCGGGAACAGGCGATCCTTGCGAGCCTGGCGGCGCGGGCCGAGGCCGACGACCCTCGGCTTGCCCGGTTGATGAAGCGGGGCCGGCGGGCATTGCTCACCGGGCTGCCCGATCTGCCCGCGTCGCTCCAGCACTGGATGTTCGGGGTGGTCTTGGCGTTGGTCGGTCTGCTCGGCGCGCTCGCCCTTCTCGGGGTCAGCCCGGTGGCCGCCTTGGTCGCGAGCCTGCTCCTCTTCGCCGGGGTCGGGCGGGTGGCGGTGAGCGGCCCGTGGCGCCACCGAGAGCCGGGACCCGAGCCTGGCGACCAGGCCGGACCGCCCGCGTGAAGCGGTAGCCGCCCCGATCCTGTAGGTGGTCGAGGGGAGGAGGACGGCTTCCCGGCGCACGGGCTGACGCCCGGCCTGCGCCCCGCCCGAGAGGCTCGGTGGAGCGTTCGGGCCTCGACTGCTGCCCTTTCCCTGCTGGATCCCACTAGCGTCGAGTTGCCGTGGAGGTCGGCACCCGGGAGGTAGAAGCTTCCTCCGCCTCGCCTCCGAGTGGCGCTGCCGCCCGCCCGCGCTGGGTGCTGCCTCTGGTCATCGGGTGCGCGATCGTCTCCCTGGTGCATGCCTACGTGGTGGGCTTGCACTACTACGTCGGTTCCTTCGACGACGACGCCAACTACATCCTCACCGCTCGGGCGCTGCTCGCCGGCAGGGGGCTCACCGGCGACCTGGTGAGCGGCAACTCGGTGATCGCCGCATACCCGCCCGGGTACCCGTTGCTCATCGCTCCGATCCAGTGGCTGTTCCCCGGTGACTCGGTGTTCGTGCCGCTCCGGGTGTTCTCGGCGCTGTGCGGGGCTGCGGTGCTGCCGCTCACCTGGGGTTGGATGCGGCGGCGGTCGATGCCCGAGACGACCCGGGCGGCGGTGATGGTGCTGCTCGCCCTCGACCCGGTCCTCGCCACGTTCTCGACGATGGTGATGGCCGAGACCTCCCTCCTCGTCGCTCTCCTCTTGCTCCTGCTCGCCGCAGACCGCTGGGAGCGGGCCGGGCGGGGGTGGTGCTGGCCGGCGGTCGCAGTGGTGTTCCTCTGCGCCCTCGAGGTGTGGCTGAAGGAGGCGGGGATCGGGCTCGTCGCGGGCGTGGCGCTCTGGTACTGGCTGCGTCGGCAGTGGTGGAGGGGAGCAGCCGTGCTGGGCGGCGTCGGCGCGAGCCTGGTCCCGGTCCTCGTCGGCAGGGTGGTCCAGGGGATCCCCTTCGCCGGGGCGCGCTACACCGAGGAGCTCAACAACTACTACCGCGGGGGGCTCGTGCACCGCGTCCTCGTGGTGGTGCCCCACAACCTCTTGCAGTGGCTCTTCGTCGCCCTCCCCCAGACCGTCGTGGGCTTCGTCTCCCCCGTGCACGGCCTACCCACGCCCGGCTACTGGTTCGGCTGGCAGGTGACGATCTTCACCCTCGTAGGCCTCGCGGTGGCGATCCGCCGCCACCGCGACCTCACCGTCGTCGCGGTCCCCGTCTACGCGGCGATGACCCTGCTGTACCCGTTCATCAACCAGCGGCGGGTGATCCTCGTGCTGCCGATGGTCCTCGCCTGGTACGTCCTCGGCGTGCAGGCGACCGTGGCAGCGGCCGCTCGGGCGGCCCGCCGGCGCTTCGGAGACGCCCGGGCGCGCCGGCTCCGGCCGGTCGGCCGGGGCTTCGTGGCGCTGGCCGCCGACGTGGGCGTGGTCCTCCCGCTCGCCTCCCAGTTCCCGCGCGACTACCTGTTCGGCTTCGGCCAGTCGAGCTCCCGCCTGCAGGGGTCGCGCGCCATGGAGCTGCTCGGCGCCCTCGGTCCCCACTCGACGGTGGTCGAGACCGAGTACCGCTACGGGACCGCCCTCTTCGACGGGCACCGCACCAACAACACCGCCTTCACCTGGATCTACCACGACGGGTGCTCGCTCGCCCTGGCCCGGCGGGGGATCGCCGAGGACCACGCCGGGTTCCTCGTGATCGGCGACCTGAACAGGCCCGACACCACCGAGAGCGTGTGCCTCATGAAGATGGCCACCACCTTGCCCTGGTCGGTGCGCCTGTTACGCACCGAGCGGGACGAGACGACGGTGTTCGAGCTCATCGGTCCCGGCACGGCGCACCCCGACCTGCGCAGCCTGTTGCCAAGTGCCTCGCCGAGCGGCTCGGGCGGTCTCGTCTCGCTCCCCCTGCGGTCCCTCGGTGGGGGCCGCGGCGACCTCGGGGACGTGCCGGGGACTGCGCCGGCTACGGCCGTTGGGCCCAGTGGCGAGGCGACGATCACCTGGCGGTGGTCGCGAGCGCGTAGCATCGCCCAGGTGAGCTTGGGCGAGGCGGGTGTGCTGGCCGCCGACTGGAGGTCCGAGCCGGGGTCGCTCGTGGCTGCGCCGACGACTTCGGTGGCCGTCCAGGCGGAGAGCCCGGCGGGGGCCTGGAAGACGCTGCGGA
>JAKARG010000321.1 GCA_021819345.1 Actinomycetes bacterium
GACGGCCACGTCGTCCTCCCAGCCGTCGGGCAGCTCCGCCGCGGTGCCGCCGGGGCGGATGAAGTTGTGGTTCATCCGCCCCGGGGGTCTTCTCGAAGAGGGCGAGCACCATGTCGCGTTCTCGGAAGCCGTAGATCATCATCGAGGTCGCCCCGAGGTCCATGCCGCTGGTCGCCAGCCACGACAGGTGCGAGGAAATCCGTTGGAGCTCGGAGAGGAGCATCCGGATCCAGACGGCCCGCGGCGGACCATCTGGCCCACGGCTGGTACAGCGCTCCGCCGGCCCGCCTGGGCGCGCGAGGACGAGTGCCTGCTCTTCGAGGGAACTTGGGTGTCTGAGATGGGTGTGGTCATGGTGGGCCGGGTCGGTGCTCGGGGCGTTCGCGCTGATCGTCTACGAGCGCGCCCACGCGCTGGACGGAACCGACGTCGCCGCTTTGGTCCACCATGGCGACCAGGTTGGCCCGGTCGAGGCGCAGCTTGACCGCTTCATCTCGGGCCTGATCGCCGAGGCCGGCCGCGTCGGAGCGCTACGGACCGATGTCGCGGCCTCTGAGCTCGCCAACTACTGCCTGCATGCGCTGGGCGCCGCGGCAAGCGCACCCAGCAAGGCGGCAGTCCGGCGTCTCGTTGAGCTCACCCTGGCCGGCCTGGACGCCGACGCGGTAGCGCGCGCCTGACCGGCGAAGACGACCGGCGCGTGGGGTGCCGGGTCGGCCCGGCACCCTGTTCGAGGTCAGCGACTGCGGTCAGCGGTGCTGGCCGGTCGGCCCCCGTCGCCTGGCGTCGAGTGGTCGCGCTCCTGTAGCAGGTCGCGTAGGCGGCGGTACTCGTCGGCGTCGATGTCGCCGCGCGCCAAGCGTTCGTCGAGGATGCGCTTGGGGTCAGCGGCGCCGGGCCGGTCGCCTTCGAGCCGGTCGCCTTGGGGACGGTGTCCTTCGGGCCGGCGCGTGACGGCCGTGACGAAGTACCAGACCGCCCAGATGAGGACGCCCCAGAAGGCGACCATGGCGAGCGCGCCGAGCAGCCATCCCCACCAGTGGACCCCGCCTCCCCAGTACCACATCATCGACATCACCTCCTGCGACCCGGGATCCTCGCGGGCCTGTCTCCATGCTCGTCCTTGATACCCCTGCGGGGTAGAGGCGTTGGTCCTTGCCGGGTAAGGACGAACGGCCCTACCCCCCGGGCGTATCTGGCGCCGAGGATGGTCCCATGTTCTGGGTGGTCGGCGTTGCCGTTGCCGCTGCGGTCGTGCTCGGCGGCAGCGTTCCTGTCCGCTCGCTTGGCGTCTGGCGGTCGCTTCGGGGCGGGGTCGCAGGCCGACCGAGGGCCGCGGTTGCCCTGGTGCCGGTTCGGAGCGTGCCTGGCCGCTGCGATCTTCGGTGTGCCAAGGAGGTATGGCGATCATGACGGTCACTACCGATCGCTCGGTGACGGACCAGCCGCCGAGGCGACCTCGTCGTCGCCGGGTGGTGGTCGCGGTGGTTGCCGGTGTGCTGGCGGCGGCCGGGCTCGGGACGGGCCTTGCCTTGTCGCTCGGCGGCTCGCAGCCCCCGCCGGGGAGCTCCACGGCGGCTTCGTACGACTACTACCAGTCGGTGATGGGTCGCTTCGGGTCGGGGTCGATGATGGGCGGCGGCTCCTATGGCTGGATGATGGGCCAGTCCGGCTACGCCTGGATGATGGGAGGTGCCGGCGCTCCCGAGTGGATGCGCGGCCAGGACCTGCCGGGGTTCATCATGGGCGGCGAGACCGATCCGGGGAAGGTCATGGGCGGGCTCTTCGCCGACGCGCCGGGCCCGCGGGTGAGCCCGTCGAAGGCGACCCGCCTCGGCAGCGAGGTGCCCGCCGGTGCGACGGCTGACCGGGTGGCCAACCGGCTCACCTTCACCTCCCCGGACGTGCACCTCGTCGTGCTCGCCAGCCCCTCGATGCCGGCGGAGAACTTCCGCATCGCCGGCATGACCAACCCGACGGTCGTGGTGCCCAAGGGCGCCACGGTGTCGATCGAGCTCGTCAACGCGGACAGTGACATGGCCCACGGCCTGGTCGTCACCGCCTCGGGGGCGGCGTCGTCGCCGATGCCGATGATGGCCGCCCCGCCGGCGTTCCCCGGCGCGGCGCTGTGGTTCCTCGGCGAGTCCACCTCGGCCGGCATGCACACCGGCACACTCACCTTCACCGCCGGCACCTCGGGCACCTACCAGTACCTCTGCCCGGTTCCGCGCCACGCCCAGGAGGGCATGGCGGGCACCTTCGTCGTCTCGAGCGCGAGCTGACACCGCGATGGCGAGCGGACGAGGCAGAGCCAATGCGGCGCGTCCGAAGCGCCGTTCGGCCCCCGCCGCCGGGAAGCCCCGGCCGATTGCTGGCGGGGCCGAGCCGCGCCGGCCCCGCCAAGGCGAGCGTCAACGGGAACGGATTGCGGCGCACGCCAGACGCCGACGCCGCGCCGGGCTGTGGGGCGGCGGCGGCGCGCTCGTCGTGGGGCTGGCCGTGACGCTCACCGTCGTCCTCACGGCCGCTTCGACTCCGAGCGAGCCTCGGTCGCACAGCGAGGTGCCGGCACCCCCGGTCGCCGCGGGGACGCCCGACGCCCAGCCCGCCGTCCTCGTCGTGGCCAATACCTCGGGGATCCCCGGGGTCGTCGCCTACGACACGACCGGCTGGCCGGCTGACCGCGACGACGGCCCCGTCGCCCAGGCGCTTCGCCACGCCCACGTCGCCGGTCCGGTCGCCTACTCGGTCACCCCGCCGGTGGGGGGCGACCACAGCCCGATCTGGTTGAACTGCGGCGTCTACGACCAGCCGGTGCCGAACGAGCGCGCCGTGCACGACCTCGAGCACGGGGCGGTGTGGATCACCTACCAGCCCTCGCTGCCCGCCACCGAGGTGCGCCAGCTTCAGGCCTTCGAGGCCCGCCAGTCGCTCGTCGGCGCGACCGGGTCCCGCTACGTCGACGTGAGCCCCTACCCGAGTCTCTCCTCGCCGATCGTGATCTCGTCGTGGGGCTTCCAGCTTCGGGTCAGCTCGCCCACCGACCCGAGGCTCCAGCGCTTCGTCGACACCTTCCGGGCGAGCAGCACGTATGCCCCCGAGCCCGGCGGGGAGTGCACGGGGGGCCTCGGCACGCCCCTGCAGCCCTGAGGACCTCCACGGGATCGAGGCGATACCCACTGTGGGTACTTCAACATTTCGGCAGGAACAGCGGGCGGAGGTGAGTCCATCTGCGGGGGCGTCATCGACCCTCGTGGGTCGCCGCCTCCCTGGTGCCATCCAGCGATCGGCGCCGTGGCACTCGACCTGCGCAGCGGGGACCAACGGGGTCTTGACATCCCGCTGTGCGCGGGATAATACCAAGGTAGGGTATAATCACAGTGAGATGAGGAGAGGAGCGTCCGATGGTTGAGACGATGACCTACACCGTGGCGGGGATGACCTGCGACCACTGCACCCGCGCCGTGTCGAGTGAGGTCGCCTCGGTGGCCGGCGTGGCCGGCGTCGAGGTCGACCTCGCGACCAAGCTCGTTACCGTGACCGGCGAGGACCTCGACGACCGCCAGCTGCGCGCCGCGATCGAAGAGGCCGGCTACGAGGCGTCGTGATGGCGGCGGCGACCGACACCGAGACCCGATCGACCGAGGCGACGGCGACCAAGGCCAACGCCCCTGCCGCTGCATCGCGTCAGCACGTCGAGCTGGCCATCACGGGCATGACGTGCGCCTCGTGCGCGGCGCGCGTCGAGAAGCGCCTCAACAAGGTGGAGGGCGTGACCGCCACGGTCAACTTCGCTAGCGAGCACGCGGCGGTCGCCTTCGATCCGACCCGGGTGGACATCGACGACCTCATCGGGGCGGTGGAGGCCGCCGGGTACGGCGCCGTGCTTCCCGAGGCGGTCACCGATGAGGACCCCGCCCGCCCCTACCGGCGCCGCCTCGTCCTCGCCGTCGCCCTCAGCGTGCCCTTGGCCGTCTTCGCCTGGGTCTCGGCCTCCCGGCCGGCGGGATGGGAGTGGGTCTCCCTGGCGCTCGCCACCCCGGTCGTTTTCTACGCCGGCTGGCCGTTCCACAAAGCCGCTGTGGCAAACGCCCGCCACGGGGTGGCCACCATGGACACCCTGATCTCGGTCGGCACCCTCGCCGCGTGGATCTGGTCGACGGTGGTGCTCTTGGCCGGCATGTCGACGAGCGTCTATTTCGACACCGCCGGGGCGATCACCGCCCTGATCCTGCTCGGCCGCTACCTCGAGGCTCGGGCCAAGCGCCGCTCGGGCGAGTACA
>JAKARG010000322.1 GCA_021819345.1 Actinomycetes bacterium
AGTGCCGAGGAGCTCTGCGATGCGCTGGCGAAGGCACCCCGACCGGTGGGACGCCTGCGCGTCGAGGTGGACCCGGCGAGGATCTAGGAGCCCCTCGGAGCCAGTTCCGACACCGACACCGACACCGATGACGGGTCGGCCTTTTCTTCGCAGCCTGCTCTGCTCTCCGCTCGGTGGCGTCGATATTGCTCGACGTGCGCACCACCCCGACCGCTACGGTCGTCGTCGTGACCACGACACCTACTGTCGCGTTGCGGATATCGGGGGACCCCCGGTTGCGCGGGGTGCAGGTGGGATGCTCCGGATCGGAGCCGGGCCACGCCGAGGCGGTCGGCAGCGACCGACAGCTTCGGTCCGGAGCCCGAGCCTCCAGCTTCGGCGGGTCCGGCCATCTCGATCGGGATAACGAGCCCGAAGAGGCCGATAGCGCCCCGGGCGCCCTAGGGAACCGATAGCGCCCCGGGCGTCCCAGGGAAGTAGCGCCGCTCGAAGCGCCTCGGTCTCCGAGGGTCTCGGGCCAGCCGAAGAGGTCCTCGTGCTCCCCGGCTCGGGCATCCCTGCGGACCTGGTGCAGGCCAGGGCGCGATACGTAACGCCAGGTTCGATCCCTGTCCCCGGGGGGTCCCGCCGGCTCTCGGTACCTCGCAGTCCAAAGTTCATGAGAGTAAGAGGAAAGAGCAGGTGTCATGGAGAGGTTGTCCGAGAAGCTGTGGTCCTGGGCCTCGGAGATCGACGACGGCACGATCCGTCAGGCCGAGCGCACGGCGCGCCTGGCGATCGTGTTCGACCACGTGGCCCTGATGCCAGATGCCCACCTCGGTATCGGCGCCACCGTCGGGTCGGTCATCCCGACCGAGAACGCCATCATTCCCTCGGCGGTAGGCGTGGACATCGGGTGCGGGATGATCGCGGCTCGTATCAACCGGGGAGCATCGGAGCTTCCCGACGACCTCGGGGCGATCCTGACCGGCATCGAGGGTGCGGTCCCGGCCGGCGTCGGCAAGGGCCACGACGACGGGAGCCCGGGGGCCGGGGACTGGCTCGCCGCCCATCGCCCGGCGACCGGGCTCGACACCAAGCAGGCGGCCAAGGCGGCCGCCCAGTTCGGCACGCTCGGCTCCGGGAACCACTTCGTCGAGCTGTGCTTGGACGAGGAGGACCGGATCTGGCTCGTCCTGCACTCCGGGTCGCGGGGCATCGGCAACCAGCTCGCCCAGCGCCACATCGGCCGGGCGAAGGCTCTGGCGAAGGAGGCCGGGACCCCTCTCGACGACCCGGACCTGGCCTGGTTCACCCAGGGAACGGCCGACTTCGACGCCTACATCGCCGACATGCTCTGGGCGCAGGACTACGCCATGGCCAACCGCCAGGCGATGCTCCACGCCGCGTCACGGGTCGTCCTCGGGGCGCTCCCGTCCGGCTCCAGGATCGTCGAGCAGGTCAACTGCCATCACAACTTCGCCGCCGAGGAGATCCACGACGGGCGGCGACTGTGGATCACCCGCAAGGGGGCGGTCCGAGCCAGGGCAGGGGAGCGCGGCGTGATCCCCGGCTCGATGGGCACGAGCTCCTATGTCGTCTCCGGGCTCGGCAGCGCTGCGTCCTGGCAGTCCTCGTCGCACGGGGCGGGGCGCCGCATGTCGCGGGGCGAAGCCCGACGCAGGTTCAGCGCCGAGGACCTCGGCGAGGCGATGGCCGGCAAGACCTGGCTGGCCGACCGGGCCGGCTCGCTGGTCGACGAGATCCCGGCCTCCTACAAGGACATCGACCAGGTCATGGCGGACCAGGCCGACCTCGTGAGGGTCGAGCACACGCTGCACCAAGTGCTCAACTACAAGGGGACCTGAGCCACGGCTCCGCATCACTGCACGGTGATATCACCGTACAGTTATCATGGGATAGTATCGTCGTATGGTGATGCCTGAGGAGTACATCGTCACGGTCCCCGGCGATCTAGGCGCCGCTCTCAAGCACTTCCGTAGCCAGAGGGGCATCACCCAACGAGACGCCGCCGAGATGGAGGGCGTGGGGCAACCCTACCTGTCGGCTCTCGAAGGAGGAAAGTTCGGATCGTCGCTCCGCCATGCTCTCCGCATCCTGCGGCTCATCGACTGCGAAGTGATCGTCCGCCCACGGAGACCTCGTGGCTGACCGGCTCGTCGTCTGGGTGTACGGTACCCGGCTCGCCACCCTGTCGAGGGCGAGCAATCTCAGGATCGCCATGTCCTGGGAGGAAGCAGGCATAGCTAGGTGGGGGCGCGGCAGTCGGATCCTGTCGACTTCGCTTCCTCTCGGCGAGCCCATCTCCGCCCGTGACGACGCTCCGACGAACTTCTTCGAGGATCTGCTCCCCGAAGGTCGAGCCCGCGACGTCATGGCTCGGTTCGCGGGCGTCTCGCCCCACGACACCTTCGCCATCCTGGCCGAATGGGGCAGAGAGTGCGCAGGCGCTGTCAGTCTCACGCGCGAGGGGGAGACTCCGCCTGGAGATGACGATGGGTCCTACGTTGGCTACGCCGCCAACGAGCTGGATCATGCGCTGCGACGCTTGGACCGGACGCCGCTCGGCGCCGACGCCACCGTCGGTTTCAAGCCGTCCCTGGCCGGGTTCCAGCGGAAGCTCCTCGTCGGACGAGGCGCTTCGGGGCAGTGGCAGCGACCGATCGGCGGGGCTCCCTCCACCTGGATCCTGAAGCCTGATGGTCGAGTCCCGATTGCCGAGAACGAGGTCGCATGTCTCTGCCTTGCACGCAGGGTCGGGCTATCGACGCCGCTCTGTGAGTTGATCCACATCGGTGGCACACCGACCGTGGCGATCGAGCGCTACGATCGCCACGGGAGGAAGAGGATCCACCAGGAAGACGCTTCCCAGGCGACCGGGTCTCCCGCCGGGTTCAAGTACGAGCAGCAGGGCGGGCCGTCCTTGCGCTCGTTCGCCAGGATATTGATCAACTACGGTTTAGCCAACGACCCCATCGACCTGCTACGCAGAGCCACGTTCAACGTGGTCATCGGCAACGCCGACGCGCACGGCAAGAACTTCTCGGTGCTCCATCCAGCCGAGGATGCTGCGATCACCCTCGCACCCGTCTACGACGTGATCGCAACGACATCGCTGCGACCGGTTGATCGGCACGGGTCGCCGGTTCCCAACGATCCGACGATGGGGCAGTCCATCAACGGTGTCAGCGACGTGACGCAGGTCGGCCGAGACGACCTCGTGAACGAGGCAGCCTCCTGGGGCCTCAGGCCGAGGCGAGCTGCCGAGGTGGTGGATGATCTCATCGAGCGGATGCGCTCGGACACCGATGCGCCTGACTGGTTGGCCGCGGTCGTAGCTCGCCGGGCCTCGACGCTCTCCGGACGCACCGCGCCGAGGGCTGTGGCACATGGGAACCGGAGACCGCCTATCGCTTCGCGATCGGGCTCGCCCTCCGCTTGCGGAGCGGAAACGACGAAGGGGGTGCCATGTCGGCGCCGAGGCGCTTGCCCGTACCATACCCCTTGAACCGAGCCGCCCCGGTCTCCGGGGCCGCATCGGCGAGGGGCGCAACCGGCAGGGCGCTCGGATCTGGACCGGAAGGTTGGTGGCTGTATTGGTACTGCTTGCGTTTTGGGCTCTTGCCGGTGGCGGGCGGTGTGATGTCGTAGTTCCATTCGGGATGCCAGTCGTGGCCGGTGACGGGCAGGGCGGCGAGCTCGACGAACGCGGGCAGCGGGGAGCGGCGTGCCCTCAGCCACGGCCCGTGTCTGCCCGTGTCGGGCACCCACGGATGGGCTGGAAGAGCCCCTATCGATCAGGTCGGGTCAGCCGGACGGTCCTTCGTCGCCGGTCGCGTCCGGCCACGGTAGGGTATCTACGAGGGACAGCTCCATTTCCCACAGCGCTATCTGGTCCAGACCGGCGGCGATGGCGAGCATGAGCGCTTCGATCTGGGCGTCGGGGCTCCGCGGGCCGTGGGCAATGAAGTCGACGAGCTCCTGCTGGTCGAGAAGGTGGTCGGCGGTGATGAACATGAGGTAGCAGAAGCGGCCGAGGGCTCGCTCGGAGACGAGGCCGAGCTGCCAGCCTCGGGCAAACCACTCGACGATCCTGCCGGCGAGCTCGCTCCGGGAGAGGGCGGCGGTTGGCTCGGGGGCGCAACTGCGGAGGAACGACTCGACGGCGAGCCGTGACGCCAACACGCAAGCCTCCGCCTCGATCTCCTTGGAGACCACGTCGGCGACCACATGGAGCCTCTCGAGTTTGGCCAGATGCCCGATAGA
>JAKARG010000323.1 GCA_021819345.1 Actinomycetes bacterium
TGCTCGCCGTCGAGGAGCTGGAGGACGCGTGAGCGAGCCCGAGCAGCCCTCGCTCTTCGACGCGCTCGGCGAGCCCGGAAAAGAGCGAGAAGTTTGTCCCGATGCCGTCATAGGTGGCACCGAGGGGGTAGTCGTGGCCGGGCCGGTCGGTCATCTCGACATGGCAGCCGAGGACGTGGGTCACGCAGCGCTCCTCGGCGAGAGCGACGAGGCGCTCGAGGCTCTCCTGGAACGCAGGGAAGTCGAAGGCGTAGAGGCGACCCGGCAGGACGGTGTCACCGGTGAGGAGGAAGCCGGTCCAGCGGTCGTAGACGGTGACCGCCGCCCGGTGGTGGCCGGGGCTGCCGGTGAGCTCGAGCACCCGGCCGCCGAGGTCGAAGGTCACGACCTGGTCGGGCCAGGACGTGAAGCCGAAGTGCCGGCGCACCGCCTCGAGCTCGCGGCCGACCACCGTCGTGGCTGGGCGCCCGTCGAACTGCCCGTCGGCTGCGACGTGGTCGTTGTGCCCGTGGGTGTGGGCGACCACGAGCTCGTAGCCATCGCGTGGGTGCTCCGACAGCCATGACCCGACCAGCCCGTCGACCGTCGCGCGCAGCGGGAAGCGGGCAGGGTCGGCGGTGGCGCCGGTATCGAACAGCACGGCGCGCTCGTTGCCGAACAACAGGTACATGAACGGCGCCTCGTAGCTGACCGACTTGCTCTGACGCAGGATGAAGGTGTGCGGGTCGCAGCGGTGGACCTCGATCGGCGGCTCGGCGGGCCGGCGCCGGCCGGGTGTGCCATGGCGCCAGCGCAGCGCAAGGGTGGTCGTGGTGGGCGCTGTGGTCTCGAAGTCGATGCCGTCACTCACTGTCAGGCTCTCCGGTCTCGTCGGGTTCGGGCTCCTCGAGCGGGGTGGCTGCGAGGAACAAGCGGACGGGGCGCTCGTTGCCGGGAGCTCGCCGACGATCGCCGGCGCGCCCGACGTAGGGAGCCAGCAGCGCCATCCACTGCTCCTTCAGCGCAACGAGCTCGTCGGGAGATATCGAGGCCATCGCGGTGACGATCCCGGCCTTGTGGCGCCACTCGGGGCTGGCGTCGGCAGGCCGACGGGAGTACGCGAGGATCGCCTGCATCTCGTGCTCCACGACCACCTGCTCGACCTCCCGGCGGAGCGCGACGTCCTCGGCAGCGGTGCGCACGGAGAGCCGATGCTGCGAGAGCCGCCAGCGTCGTTCGCGCCGGTCGCGCCCGGGCTCGGCCTCCTCCACGTAGCCGTAGCCGGCCAGCTGGCGGAGGTGGAACGAGCAGTTGGCCTGGGAGGCACCGAGCGCTCGTCCGCACTCGGCTGCCGTCGCTGCTCCGAGGGCCCCGAGCAGGTGCAGGAGGTCCAGGCGGAGGGGATGGGCCAGCGCCCTGATCGCCCTGGGGTCACTGAGCTCCATGTCCAAAAGACTACTTTGGCATCTGGTAGAAGTCAAAGCAGTCTTTGAGATCTACCGGAGCGGGCGGCGGCGGTGCATTACCGGGGCTGTCGGGGCCGGGAGGGTAGGCTCCCGACCCGCGATGGCCATCGACCCGGCTCACTACGTGACCGAGACCTGGACCGAAGAGGAGGTGGCGGTCCTCCGCCGCTACTTCACCAACCTGGAGGGACCGGTCTTCGCTCTGGTCAACCTTCCCGAGGTGGTCAAAGGAGCGCTGTTCGCCCGCTACTCCCGGTCGGCCAAGAGCCTCCGGAGGCTCTTCCTCGACGAGTTCGTCGGGGACCTCGACGTGAGTGGTGACCACAGCGTGGACGCGACCGTCGGCCTGGCGCGTGCCGAGCAGCTCTACGACAAGGTGTTCTTCGAGTACGGGGACGACTCGGTCGCCCAGCTCGGTGGGGTGCACCTCGCCTGCGAGCAGGTCTCCAACCTGCTCACGAAGGCGATCGAGTGGAGCCGGATGATGTCGTTCATGGAGAAGTCGACCAGGTACGTGGCCTACGACGCCCGGCTCGGCAACGGTCGCTACCGCTACCACCGCGACCCCGAGGTCCTCGACTCGGCCCTCGGCGCCCGCTTCGTGGGTGACCTGGACCGGCTCTTCGACGCCTACGCCGGGCTCCTCCCGGCGGTCCAGGCGTACCTCGCCGCAGAGCACCCGAAGGCCCCGGGCGACTCCGACCTCGTCTGGCGCCAATCGGTGCGGGCCAAGGCATACGACACGGTCCGCGGCCTGCTGCCGGCGGCGGCGACCGCCAACCTCGGCGTCTACGGCAGCGGGCAGGCCTACGAGGCGCTGCTCGTGCGTCTCGCCGCCCACCCGCTCCCCGAGGCCCGCAGCTACGCCGCAATGATGCTCGCGGAGCTGCGCAAGGTCATCCCGTCGTGGGTCAAGCGGGTCGACATCGCCGACCGGGGCGGCGAGTGGTCTTCCTATCTCGAGACGACCAGGAGCGGGATGCAGGAGCTCGCCGACTCGTGGTTCGACCAAGTGCCGACGGCCAGCGTGGTCGCCGCCAGCGGACCCGAGGTGACCCTCGTCGACTGGGACCCCGACGCCGAGGTCAAGCTCGTCGCAGCGATGCTCTACCCCTACACCCACCGCTCCGAGGCCGAGGTCGCCGAGGTCGTGGCCGCCATGTCCGAGGCCGAGCGGGTCGAGGTGGTCGCCCGCTACGTCGGCGAGAGGCGCAACCGCCGTCACCGGCCAGGGCGGGCGCTGGAGCGCTGCGGGTACCGCTTCGAGGTGATCTCCGACTACGGGGCGTTCCGGGACCTCCAGCGTCATCGGCTGCTCAGCATCGAGTGGCAGGAGCTGAGCCCGGCCCATGGCTACAGCCTTCCCGACGCGGTCGTCGCAGTCGGCGGGGCCGGCGCCTACCGGGAGGCGATGGAGCGCTCCGCGGCGCTGCACGGCGCTCTCGAGGAAGGCTTCGGTCCGACCCGGGCCGCCTACGCGATCTGCCTGGCGTACCGGATCCGCTACTCCATGCAGTTCAACGCCCGCGAGGCGCTACACCTGCTCGAGCTTCGAACCAGCCCCGCAGGCCACCCCGAGTACCGCAAGGTCGGCCAGGAGATGCACCGGCTGATCGCGGAGCGCGCAGGGCACCGAGCGGTCGCAGCGCTCATGCGCTTCGTGGACCACGCCGACTACGACGCCGCCGAGCTGCCCCGCTTGGAGGCCGAGCGACGAGCCGAGGCCCGGCGGGCCGCTTCTGCGGGTCGCCGGGTCGCCGGGGGCCGCTGAGCACCGGTCGCCCGCCCCTCGGCGCCCCGGCGTTGCGGTGGTGCAAGCCGGGTGCGCGCGAGGCAAGGGAATTTTCTGCGGACGGCTGAGCTGGCACTTCGCGCATCGGTCCTGCTAGCAGGCTTGCTCGGGCGCTTGTCGGCAGCACGCCGCTGAGCCATCATCTCAGCCGTAACGGCGACCGGCCCTGCCGGGCGTCCCCGGGGTGGCCCGGACGACCAAGTAGACAACGTCGGTGCACCGGGGCTAGCGCTACGCGCCCGACCCTGCTCCGACGGTACCAACGGCGCCCGGGCCACCCAGCCAGCAGTCCTGGGAGCGGGAATAGCTCGTGGCCCTTGTGGGTTGCCGAGCGCGCCGCGGGTGCCGGAGGTGGCATCATCTGCCGCCCCGGACGACCCGAGCCGCTCCACCACCGAGACCGACGAGGACTGAGCATGCCCGACGAGGAGCTGGACGACGAGCTCGACATCGACCCCGATGTCGACGACCTGGAGGAGGACCTCGACGTCGACGTCGACGAGGACGACGACGACATCACCGACGACGATGTCGACGCGGACGACGAGGACGAAGAGGAGGAGGGGAGTGGGATAGCGGTCAAGGCGGGCGACCCGACCGGCCACGACGACGACGATGACGACGACGACGAAGAGGACGACGACGAGGTGGAGGCGAGCCTGGACGTGATCCTCAAGGAGCGCCTGGTCGTCGAGGACGACGAGGACGACGAGGACGACGACGAGGCGGTCGAGCCCGACGAGCGCGGCGAGAGCCCCCTCAAGGTCCTGCCAAAGCAACCCGGCGAGTTCGTCTGCCAGTCGTGCTTCCTCGTCAAGCACCCGAGCCAGCTTGCCGACCCCGAGAGGCAGTACTGCCGCGATTGCGTCTGAAGTCCGGCAGGCGACGCCGCCGAGTTGTCGAGGGAGCCTCGGGCGCGAGAAGATCCCAGAGGTGAGCGAGCCGCAGTCCCCCCTAGATGTCGCGCTCGACGTCTTGGTCTACGCGCCGGTCGGCCTGGCCCTGACCCTCTCCGAGGAGC
>JAKARG010000324.1 GCA_021819345.1 Actinomycetes bacterium
CTCCCGGGCGAGCGCGGACCAACGGGCCGGCAGGTGCGGCCGGGTCGGGCCCGGGGTGTGCATCAGGCTCTACTCCGAGGAGGACTACGCCGGACGTCGGGAGTTCACCGACCCGGAGATCACCCGCACCAACCTGGCGTCGGTGATCCTGCAGATGGCTGCCCTCGGGCTCGGCGACATCGCCGAGCTCCCCTTCATCGATCCGCCCGACCGTCGCCAGGTGGCCGCCGCCACCGGCCTGCTCGTCGAGCTCGGGGCGCTCGAGGTCACCGCCGCGCGCCAGCGGCTGACCGCCGTGGGGCGCCGCCTCGCCCGCTTGCCCGTCGATCCCCGCCTCGGGCGGATGGTCCTCGAGGCTGCCGGCAACGACTGCGTGCGGGAGACGATCGTCGTCGCTGCGGCCCTGTCGATCCAAGACCCGAGGGAACGTCCCGCCGAGCAGCGCCAGGCAGCCGACGAGGCCCACCGACGCTTCGCGGTCGAAGGCTCGGACCTGCTCGCCTACCTGAGGCTCTGGGAGCACCTCCAGGCCCGCCAGCGCGAGATGTCTTCTTCCGCGTTCAGGCGGCTCTGCCGGCGGGAGCACCTGAACTTCCAGCGAGTGCGCGAGTGGGAGGACCTCTGCACCCAGCTACGCCAGGTCTGCCGGGACCTCGGCATCCGCATGAACCACGATCCGGCCGAGCCGGACGCCTTGCACCGCTCGGTCCTGTCGGGCCTGCTGTCGCACGTCGGCATGCTGGTCGAGGACCCGGGGGAAGCGCGCCGTGCCCGAGCCCGTGCACCTCGTGGGCCGCGCCAGCGCGAGTACCACGGGGCGCGGGGGACCCGCTTCGCCCTCGGGCGGGGGTCGGTGCTCGTGAAGAGCCCGCCCCGCTGGGTCATGGCCGCCGAGCTGGTCGAGACCGACCGGCTGCGGGCGCGCAATGCGGCGCGCATCGACCCGCGCTGGGTCGAGCGCCTCGGAGCGCACCTCCTCGAGCGCAGCTACAGCGAGCCTCGCTGGGACCGCCGGCGGGCTTCGACGGTCGCGACGATGACCGCGACCCTCTACGGGGTACCCGTGGTTGCCGGACGCACAGTCGAGTACTCCGGCGTCGAGCCTGCGCTCGCCCGGGAGCTGTTCGTCCGCCACGCCCTGGTCGAAGAGGACTGGGACACCCACCACCGCTTCGTCGAGGACAACCGCCGCTCCCGGGCCGCGGTGGTGGAGGTCGAGGAACGGGTGCGACGGCGCGACCTGCTCGTCGACGACGACGCTCTCGCGGAGATCTTCGACCGACGCCTCCCCGCGGGGATCGCCACGGGCAGGGACTTCGACCGGTGGTGGCGCGACGCCAGGGGCACCGAGCCCGACCGCATGACCTTGCGACCCGCCGACCTGGTCAGGCCCGGCGCCGGCCGGCTGCGCTTCGAGGACTACCCCGACGTGTGGGTGGTCGGCGGGCTGCGCCTCGCTCTCGCCTATCGGTACGCGCCGCTCGAGGAAGACGACGGGGTGACCGTCACCGTCCCGCTTGGAGTCCTGCCGGCCCTGCCGGGCGCCGAGCTCTCCTGGCACCTGCCTGGCTACCGGGCCGAGCTGGTCGCCGGCCTGCTGCGCCAGCTACCGCGGGACGTCCGCCGGGCGCTCGGGCCGACGCCCGAGGCTTCGGCGGCGTTCCTTGCCTAGCGCTTCCCGCTCGACGGCGACCTGGCCGAGGTCCTCGCCGGCTGGGTGGTCTCGCGGACCGGTGCCGCTCTGCCCACCGGGTTGTGGGAGCGACCGGACGATCTACCTGCCCACCTGCGGCCCCGCTACTCGGTGATCGACGGTGCGGGGCGGGAGCTGGCCTGCTCCCGGGACCTGGCGGCCCTCCGTGGCCGGCTCCGCGAGCCGCTGCGCGCTGCAGTGGCTGCTGCTGCGTCGTCCTCGGAGCACCCGGCGTCGGTCACCTGGTGTTTCGGGGAGCTCCCCGACCGGCTGGAGGTCACCGTCGCCGGCCAACGCCTCGGCGCGTACCCGGGCCTGGTGACAGAAGGGGCCGGCGTCGCCGTCCGGGTCTTCCTCGACCCTGCCGAGCGCGACGCCGCGGCGTGGCCTGCGACTCGCGCCTTGCTCCTGTGCTCGACCAACCCCCCGACCGCCCGGGCAGCCCGCTCCCTCCCGGGGGACGCCAAGCTCGCCCTCGCCGAGGTGCCCCATGCGTCGCTGGCCGCATTCCTGGAGGACTGCGCCGGCGCTGCGGTCGACCAGCTCCTCGCCTCCGCCGGCGGTCCGGTACGGCGCAGCGAGGACTGGTCGGCGCTCCTCGAGGTGGTGCGCGCCGGGCTCTCCGAGGCCACCGAGAGGGCGGTCACCCGTGCTGCGCTGGTCGTGTCGTTCAGGCGGGCCGTCTCTGCCCGTCTGGACCGCCTGGAGGCGTTGCCGGCGCTGCGCTCCTCTGTTGCCGACATGCGTGAGCAGCTGCAGCGCATCGCGGGCCCGGGCTTCGTCACTCGGGCAGGCACCGCCAGGTTGCTCGACCTGGTCCGGTACCTGAAGGCGGTCGGCGTCCGGCTCGACAAGCTACGCGAGGACCCGCTCCGGGACCGGGACCGGATGCGGACCATCCAGGCCCTCGAAGCCGATCTGGCTGCAGCGGGCGGGTTCGACGGTTGGAGCGGTGACCCTCGGGTCGACGAGGTTCGCTGGATGCTGGAAGAGCTGCGAGTGGCGCTGTGGGCCCAGGCTCTCGGCACTGCGGTGCCGGCGAGCGAGCAGCGCGTCCGCCGGGCGATCTCCCGCCTCTGATCGCCGCCGCCGGGCGCCGGGCCCGCCGCCCCCGCCGGCCCCTCGCCACCGCCGGCCGCTGGCACCAACTGGGTCCCGTAGGCGACCAAATGTGGTCCTCTACGGGGCCCAGTTCGGCCGGCAAGCGCTGAGCGCGCCCCCCGCAGCCCCGGTTCGGCCGGCGAGCGAGCGTCACATCGGCCCGGCCCGGCCCGGCCCCGCCGGCCCGGCCCAACCCAACCCGGCCCGGCCGCCCCCGCACCGCCGGCCCGGCCCATCCCAACCCGGCCCGGCCCGGCCCCGCCGGCCCGGCCCCGCACCACCGCCCCGGCCCCGTCGCACCCCGCCGCGCCATCATGTGGGGTGCCCCGGACCCGCCTGCGACGCCTGCCCGAGAGGCAGGTCGACGATCGCCTTGCATTGGACTCCTTGCTCGACGAGGCACTGGTGGCTCACGTCGGCGTGGTGGTCGAGGGTCAGCCGGTGGTCCTGCCGACGGCATTCGCCCGCGACGGTGACCGCCTGTTGCTCCACGGGTCGACGGGTTCGGGTTGGATGCGCTCGGCTGCGGCGGGGGCGCCGGCGTGCGTCACGGTGACCCTGCTCGACGGGCTGGTGGTGGCCCGCTCGGCATTCGAGTCGTCCATGCGGTACCGCAGCGCAGTGATCTTCGGGGTCCTCGACCGGCTCCCGAGCGAGGAGCGGGACAGGGCGCTCGAGCTGCTGACCGACAAGCTGCTGCCCGGCCGCCGAGGGGAGCTCCGGGCATCGACGCGTAGCGAGCAGCGACGCACGATGGTGCTCTCCATGCCGCTCGCATGCTGGTCGCTCAAGGTCTCCGACGGTTGGCCGGAGGACTCCGAGGAGGACCGGGCCGGCCCCGCATGGGCAGGTCTGGTGCCCCTCCGCCTCGCTGCCGACCCGCCCGTCGCCGCGCCCGACCTCGAGGCGGAGGTCCCGCTGCCGGCTTCTGTCGAGGCGTTCGTCGCTGGGCGCAACCTGCCGGGGCCCCACCCCGACCCAGGGTCGTAAGGGCTGAGGACGGGCGACCGCCAGCCGGTCGCCACCTCTCGTCCCGAGCGAGCCAGCCAAGGCTGCGACGGTCGAGGGAGGGCCACCTTGCAGCGATGCCGACGTTTCCTCTGGTGCACTCCTCGAGGGCTTGCGCGCGGCGGGTGCGCCCGAGGGCTGGGCGAAGCGACGGGGGCGACGTGTGGGGTGGGCCCGAGACGGGTAGCAACTACCTCTGGTGCCATCCGATGAGCTCAGCCGGCGTGCTCCGGTGGTGGCTCCGGCGGCTCCGGCGGCCCTCGGAGACCGGGCTTGGCAGTCGGGAGCGTCGTGCAGGCTCCTCCCTCCAGAGCTCTTCTTCCCTGCGGGCCGGACCGGGCGCGCGCTCGAGCAGGCCGATGCCGCCAAAGCCGTCTGCCGAGGTTGTCCGGTGGCGGGAGCGTGCCTGCGCTACGCCCTCGAGACCAACCAGGAGTACGGGATCTGGGGCGGTA
>JAKARG010000325.1 GCA_021819345.1 Actinomycetes bacterium
TTCCGATCTTTTACGGCTCACCAGATCGTCGAGGCTCGCTGGGCCGCCGAGCGGCGGGGCACGGAACGCTTCTCCACCGAGCAGCCGCCCTACTCGATGCTCGTCCGGG
The DNA here is from genome assembly GCA_021819345.1 of Actinomycetes bacterium. Lineage (GTDB taxonomy): Bacteria > Actinomycetota > Acidimicrobiia > Acidimicrobiales > Palsa-688 > JAKAQB01. The sequence goes on from JAKARG010000325.1 coordinate 110, forward strand.
GGATCGAGGCCGACGTGCTGCCGGTCTGCGAGGCCTACGGGATCGGCGTCCTGCCGTGGAGCCCGCTGGCCGGCGGATGGCTCTCGGGCCGCTTCGGCACCGGCAAGGACAACACGAGCCGGCGAGCCGAGCGCATCCCTGGGCGCTACGACCTCTCCAAGCCGGGCAACCAGCTCAAGTTGCAGGCGGTCGACCGCCTGCAGGCGCTCGCCGACGAGGCGGGCACGAGCCTCGTCCACCTGGCGCTGGCCTTCGTCCTCGAGCACCCGGCGGTGAGCTCGGCGATCATCGGGCCGCGCACCATGGAGCACCTCGAGGGCCAGCTCGGCGTGGTGGGCCAACGTCTGGAGCCCGAGCTGCTCGACAGGATCGACGAGATCGTCCCACCAGGGACCAACTTCTCCCCCGACGACGCCGGCTACCAGCCGCCGTCGTTGACCAACTCTTCGCTGCGACGCCGCCCCCGATCCTGAGCTGGCCCACCCCGACAGCCCGCAGGCGGTGCTCAGGCGGTGATGACGTCGGTCCCGACGTAGGGGACCAGCGCCTCGGGCAGGCGGATGGAGCCGTCGGGCTGCTGACCATGTTCCACCACCGCCGCCCAGACCCGGGGGGTGGCGAGACCCGAGCCGTTGAGCGAGTGGACCAGCTCGACGGACCCGGAGCCGGCCCGCCGGAAGCGGATCCCTCCCCGGCGGGCCTGGAAGTCGGTGATCAGGCTCACCGATGAGACCTCCAGCCAGCGGTCCAGGCCGGGGGCGTAGACCTCCAGGTCGTAGACCCGGGAGGCGGCGAAGGTGAGGTCGCCGGCGCACAGCTCGACCACCCGGTAGGGGAGCCCGAGAGTGCGGAGCGTCGCCTCGCAGTCCCCGAGCAGTGCCTGCAGCTCCTCCTGGCTCGTCTCGGGTGTGCACAGCGACACCAGCTCCACCTTGTGGAACTCGTGCAGCCGCTGCATGCCCCGGGTGTCCCTGCCGGCCGCTCCCGCCTCGCGCCGCCAGCACACCGAGTAGGCCATGCTCCGCTTGGGCAGGTCGGCCTCGGCGAGGATCTCGCCTTGGTACAGGCCCATGAGGCCCACCTCGGCGGTCGGCAGGAGCCACAGCTCGTCGTCGCGTAGGCGGTATGCCTGGGTGTCGAACTTGGTCAGGTGCCCCGTCCGCTCGATCACCTCGGTGCGCACCATGTGGGGGACCACCGTCTCCTCGTAACGAGCACGGTGCAGGTCGAGACCGAAGTCGACCAGCCCCCGCAGGAGCCGAGCCCCTCCTTTGCGCAACACCTCGAACATCGTCCCGCTGAGCTTGGCGGCGCGCTCGGTGTCCATGATCCCGAGGGCCTCGGCCACCTCCCAGTGCGGGCGCAGCTCCCGTCCCTCGTAGGCACCGGGGTCGTAGCCCTCGACGCGGACCACCCGGTTGTCCTCCTCCGAGGACCCGTCGGGGACGACCTCGTCGGGCAGGTTGGGGACACGGGCGAGCAACTCCTCGAAGCTCTCCTCGGCTCCGCGCCGCTCGGCCTCCAGGATGCCGAGCTGCTCGCCCGCCGCCGCGAGCTCCGCCCGCTTGGACCCGGCCCGCTCCACCTGCCCCTCCCGCACGAGCCGGCCCACCTCGGCGGACCCGGCGTTGAGCTGCCTGCGAGCCTCGTCGGTCGCGACGATCGCTTCCCGGCGAGCGAGCGCGGCGGAGCGCACCTGCTCGAGCAGCTCACGCTCGACGCCCTTGCGGGCCAATCGCCGGGCGGTCTCCTCGAAATCGTCGGTGATCGAGCGCGGATCTATCAACCTGCGACCCGTCGGTAACCTGCGACCGCTCGGTCGGCCTCGGAGGAGAGCCGGGAGGCCACCCCCATACCGGCGGGCCGTCCGGCGGGCCCGAGGGGAAGAGGTCGCGTAGCGGCTTCGAGGGCGACGCTCCCCTGGGCTCCGACTCGGCGGTTCATCCGAAGACCACTACCAGAGCTCCGGCGCCCTCGGCAACCCGGAGCCCTCGCCCCGCCGCGCCCGACCCCCTCGCCCAGCCCCCTGCGGGGCCACCTGGACAGTAGGCTCGCCTGCCCGTGGCCGACACCGAGACCCAAGCGGCGACCAGCTCGACTCCCGCCTCACCGCCGAGACCTGCATCGCCGCCACCTCCACCCGCCGCTGCAGCCGAGGTACGGGTGCCGGATCGGCCCACCGCTGCAGCCGGGCGACGGGCGCCCGAGCGCACCCGTGACCCCGTCGTCGCCCGGGCGGTGAACGACGACGCAGTCGCCGACTTCCGTCGAGCGCACCCCGGCCAGCTCGCTCCGGTGGTGGTGGTCATCCCCGCCTACAACGAGGAGCCCACGGTCGCAAAGGTCGTCGGCAGTGTCCCCCGCCACCTCGCCGGCCTGGCAGTGCAGGTCCTCGTGGTCGACGACGGCTCGGCCGACTCCACCACCGCCCAGGCGGCGGGGGCCGGCGCCCTGGTGGCCACCCTCCGCGCCAACACCGGGCAGGGCAACGCCTTCAAGGTCGCCTACCGGATCGCCTGCGAGGGCGGGGCGCGCTACGTGGCCACCGCCGACGCCGACGGTCAGTTCGATCCCGCAGAGCTCGACACCATGGTGGCGCTGCTCGCCGAGGACCGGGCCGACCTCGTCAACGGGTCCCGCCGGCTCGGGGTCGCCCACACCGACGACGCGCTGCGGGCGCTCGGGGTGGTCGTGTTCGGACGACTGATCAGCGTCCTCACCGGGGCCCGGGTCACCGACCCGGCAAACGGCCTGCGAGCGATGAAGGCCGAGGTGGCCGCAGCGGTGGACCTCCGCCAGATGCAGTACCAGAGCTCCGAGCTGCTGATCTGCGCCATCGCCAACGGCTTCCGGGTCCGAGAGACGCCCGTCACCATGCACAAGCGCCACGAGGGGACGTCCAAGAAGGGCGGCAACCTCACCTACGGGTGGCGCTTCACGAAGGTGGTGTTGTCGACCTGGTGGCGGATGCGCGCCGTCGCCCGCCAGAACCTCCCCGCCCACCAGGGCCTTTGGTGAACACGATCAGTTCGTAGGCGACGAACTTGCCGACGAAGAAGACGCCGGCGACGGCCAGGTAGGAGGCGGCGACGAGCACCACTTGGAGGCCGTGGGAGTGGGTGAGCGAGCGCGCCCAGTGCTCGACCTCGGCAGTGACCACCGCCGACGCGGCGAAGCTGGCGATCGAGACCGCGGCGTAGAGCAGGATCTCGTCACGCCGGCTCCGGCTCCCCTGGTCCTTCCAGGCCCAGCGGCGGTTGAGCACGTAGTTGGGGACTGCCCCACCCAGGAAGCCGATCAGCGATGCGAGCGTCGTGCCCACGTGGAGCACGCCGAAGGAGCCGGCGAAGGCGAGCTCCGAGGTGAACGCGGCGATCACCGACCCGGCCGAGTACCCGGTGACCTTGCGGACGAGGGGTGAGCTCCGCGCCGAGGCCAGCCGACCAGGGCGGGTGGTGGTGGCGGTGGTCGTGACCGAGCCGCCGGCCGAGGCGTCAACGGGCACCTCGGCTCCGGCCACCTCCCCGGCTCCGGCCACCTCCCCGGCAGGCGGACCCGGGTCGGGGCGAAGGACCAGCGGGGGCTCGGCCGCCACCGAGCGCAGCGGGCGCCGTCCTCGCCGGGGGAGGGCACCGGGCTCGACCCCGAAAGTTCCGACGTCGAGTGACCCGGCGTCGGCTCCTGCGGCGCTCGCCCCGGAGGCCCAGCCTCGCTGGCTCGGCTCGTCCCCACCGGCTCCACCCTGGTCGGGCTGGCGGCCGGTGATCACGATCCCCCGCTCGCGGACGCACCCGCACGGGACGCCGGCACGCCGGCGGTCGCGCCACCGGGGCCAGGAACGGGGCCCAGAGCGACGAAGTCCTCGGCGAACACCTTGCGCCCGAGGTCCCCGGCCGGAGCCCGGACGACCACCCGGAGGGCGATCGCCGCCATCGGGCGGCCGAGCTGGTCGAGCAGGTAGGGGGCCGACCCGTGGTCGCCGACCGCTCCGGGAGCGCTCCGCAACGTCGTCCAAGTCCCCGCCGGGCTCTCCGCCTGGACGGCCACCGAAGTCGTCGGCGCAGCCACGAGCGACCCCGGCTCGGACCTCCAGTCGGCGGCCAGCACACCCGCCTCGCCCAAGCTCACCTGGGCGATGCTACG
>JAKARG010000326.1 GCA_021819345.1 Actinomycetes bacterium
GCCTACGGCGGGCCGGGTCGGACGGCGCTCAGCTTCGAGCCGACCTACGCCCTCCACGCCCACATCGCCCACCTGACCGGCACCGCGGTCGCCTCCGAGGCCCGCGACGAGGCCTTCGGCCTCGGGGCGGCGCAGGTCGCCGAGGCTTTCGCCCGCCATGCTCCGGCGATCGGGTTCCTCTGCTCGCCCAACAACCCGACCGGCCTGGTCGACCCCCCCGAGGTCCTCGAGGCCGCCCTCGCAGCAGCGTCGGGGGTGGTCGTGGTGGACGAGGCCTACGGCCAGTTCGCGCAGCGTTCGGCCCTGCCCCTGGTGGACGAGGATCGACCGCTGGTGGTGGTGAGGACCTTCTCCAAGACTTGGGCGCTCGCCGGGCTGCGCCTCGGTTACGCCGTTGCACCCGCTCCGATGGTGCGTGCCCTCGAGCGGGTCGCGCTCCCGTACCACCTCGACGCCTTCAAGCAGGTGGCCGGCCGGCTGGCCCTGGACCACGAGGAGGAGATGCGCTCCCGGGTGGCAGCGCTCGTCGCCGAGCGGGAGAGGCTGCTCGGGCGTCTCGGTGAGCTGGCGGTCACGTTCTGGCCGTCGCAGGCCAACTTCGTGCTGATCCGCCCGGAGCGCCTCGGCGGGACCGAGGTGTGGCGACGGCTCGTCGAGCGGTCGGTGCTCGTGCGTGACACCTCCTCGTGGCCGGGCCTCGAGGGCTGCCTGCGGGTGACGGTCGGCACTCCCGAAGAGGACGACCGGTTCCTCGCCGCGCTGGCCGAGGTGCTCGAATGAGAGCGACCCCCGGCCGCAGCGCCACCCGGAGCCGGGTGACCAAGGAGACCGCGATCGAGGTCAGCCTCGCCCTCGACGGCGAGGGCACCGCGGAGGTGTCCACCGGGATCCCGTTCTTCGATCACATGGTCTCGCAGCTCGGGCGTCACGGAGGTTGGGACCTCGCAGTGGTGGCCCGAGGCGACCTGGCGGTCGACACCCACCACACGGTCGAGGACGTGGGCATCATCCTCGGCGAGGCGCTTCGCGAGGCGCTCGGGGACAAAGCCGGCGTGCGGCGCTTCGCCTCCCTCGCGGTCCCCCTGGACGAGGCACTGGTAGAGGTCGCGCTGGACCTCTCGGGACGACCGTTCCTCGTCTACGAGGTCGACCCGTCGCCGGGAGGAGAGGCGTTCCTGCTCGGCGACCCCGGCTTCGATCCCCAGCTGGCCGAGGAGTTCTGGCGAGCCTTTACCGTCGGCGCCACCCTGACCCTGCACTTGAGGTCGAGGTCTGGCCGGAACACCCACCACATCTTGGAGGCGAGCTTCAAGGCCGTTGCCCGGGCGCTACGTGACGCCTCACGGATCGAGGGGGGCGGCATCCCTTCCACCAAGGGGGTCCTGTGACGCCGAGCAGGCGCCCGAGCGCTCCCCTGGAGGCCCGATGACCACGGCTGCGGCGCCGTTCATCGCAGTGGTCGACTCGGGGATCGGCAACCTTCGCTCGGCGGAGAAGGCCCTCCAGAGGGTCGGCGCCGACGCCCGTTTGGTCGACGACCCGGATGCGGTGGTCTCTGCCGACGGGGTGGTGCTGCCCGGCGTCGGGTCCTTCGGTCACTGCCGCAAGGCGCTCGCCGCCCGGGGGCTCGACGCGGCCGTCGCCGAGGTCGCCGCTCGTCGGGTCCCGCTGCTCGGCATCTGCGTTGGCTTGCAGATGCTCTACGAGGGGTCCGAGGAGAGCCCCGGAGTCGAGGGCCTCGGTCTCCTCGGCGGGGTGGTCGCTCGCCTTCCCGCAGGGGTCAAGCACCCCCAGATGCAGTGGAACCGCCTGGTGGTGTCCTCGCCGTCGTGCCGGCTGCTCGCCGGGCCGGACCTGGCTCCGCCGAGCGAGCCGTGGGTCTACTTCGTGCACTCCTACGCCGCTCCGGTGGGCCCCGAGACGGTCGCCACCTGCGACTACGGCGGAGCGGTCGCGGCGGTGCTCGAAGCGGGTGACGGGAGGCTGTGGGCGACGCAGTTCCATCCCGAGAAGTCCGGGGCCGTCGGCCTGGCCCTGCTGGCGGCCTTCGTGGCCGAGGTGGCCGCCCAGCGCCCCACGTCGGTTGGACGCGCCTGAGATGGAGCTGTTCGCGGCCATCGACCTGCTCGGAGGGCGAGCTGTGCGCCTGGTCGAGGGCGACTTCGACAGCCGGACCGTCTACTCCGATGACCCGGTCGAGGTGGCCCGCGGCTTTGCCGCCGCCGGCGCACCCTGGGTGCACGTGGTCGATCTCGACGCTGCGCGGACCGGTGACCCGGTCAACCGGGGGGTGATCGAGCAGATCGTGGCGTCGGTCACCGTGGCGGTGCAGGTCGGGGGAGGCGTGCGGAGGGTGGAGGACGCCGATGCGCTCTTCGCGCTCGGCGTCACCCGGGTGGTGGTCGGTACCGCAGCCGTCAGCTCGCCCGAGGTCCTGGCAGCCGTCTCCGAGCGCTGGCCGGGCAGGGTCGCGGTCGGTCTCGACCACCGCAACGGCGAGGTGCAGCTCAGGGGGTGGGCGGACCCGGGAGGGCGCACGGTTCGCGAGCTCACCCCGGAGGTCGTCGCCGCCGGTGCTGCAGCAGTGATCGTCACCGATATCTCGCGCGATGGCCGCCTGAGCGGTCCCGACGTCGTCGGCCTGGCCGGGCTGCTCGAGGAGACCGGCGCCCCCCTCGTCGCCTCCGGCGGCATCTCGTGTGCCGACGACCTGCGCCTGTTGTCCGCGGTCCGTTGCCGGGGGATCGGCCTCGCCGGCGCCGTGGTCGGCAAGGCCCTCTACGAGGGTCGGATCGGGGTGGCAGAGGCGGTGGCCGCCTGCTCGGCTCTCGACGGGCCCGGCGGGGAGCTGCGGTGAGGACGGTCCGGGTGGTGCCCTGCCTCGACGTCGACGGAGGACGGGTGGTCAAGGGCGTCCGGTTCGCCGGGCTGCGCGACGCCGGTGACCCGGTGCAGCTCGCGGCTCGCTACGACGAGGAGGGAGCCGACGAGCTGGTCTTCTACGACATCACCGCCTCGGCGCAGGGCCGCGACACGATGCACGAGGTCGTGGCTCGCACCGCCGAGGAGGTGTTCATCCCCCTCACCGTCGGGGGCGGGGTGCGCAGCGTCGAGGACGCGCGGCGCCTCTTGCGCCTCGGGGCCGACAAGGTCAGCGTCAACACCGCAGCGGTGGAGCGCCCGGCTCTCATCGCCGAGGTGGCCGACATCTTCGGGGCGCAGTGCACCGTCGTCGGGGTCGACGTCCGGGCCACGCCCGCCGGTTACGAGGTGTTCACCCACGGTGGGCGCCGCTCGACCGGCATCGACGCTTTGTGGTGGGTCGTCGAGTGTGAGCGACTGGGCGCCGGCGAGGTGGTGCTCAACTCGATGGACTGCGACGGCACCAACGACGGCTACGACCTCGGCCTCACCCGGGCGGTCGCCGATCGGGTAGGGATCCCGGTGGTGGCGAGCGGCGGCGTCGGCACCCTTGCCCATCTGGTCGCCGGCGCATCCGAGGGCGGGGCCGACGCAGTCTTGGCGGCGTCGATCTTCCACTTCGGTCGGGCGAGCATCTCCGAGGCCAAGGCGGCGCTCGCTGCTGCAGGGATCCCAGTCCGCCCGGTGCCTTCCCTGGGGGCGCCGGTTGGCTGAAGGGCGGACTGAGCGTCCCCCCGGTCGCCACGACGACCTGACCGACGTCGCCGGGGTCCGGGTGGGCCACTACCACCGGATCGGCGACGGCTGGCGCACCGGGACCACTGTCGTCCTCCTTCCGCCGGGAAGCGTCGGAGCCGTCGACGTGCGCGGTGGGGGGCCGTGCACTCGGGAGACCGATGCGCTCGCCCCGGGCACCCTCGTGGAGGTGGTGCATGCGATCTGCCTCTCCGGCGGCAGCGTGTTCGGCTTGGCGGCGGCGTCGGGGGTGGCGGACTGGCTGGCCTCCCGGGGGGCAGGTCTGCCGCTCGGCACGGCTCCCGGCGAGGTCGTCCCGATCGTGCCCGCGGCATGCCTGTTCGACTTGCGCCCCGGCGCCTGGGACCGGAGGCCCGACGCCGCATTCGGCCGGGCGGCCGCCGAGGCAGCCGCCGAGCCGCCCGGTGCCGGCCCGGTGACCCTCGGCAGCGTGGGCGCCGGCGCCGGCGCGCGCAGCGGACCGTTCGCCGGCGGCGTGGGATCGGCGAGCGTGGTGGTGCCGTCTGGCGCGCGTTCGGGGCAGGGCGCCGGGCGGACGGCCCCGGTTGCCGGCGGCGCTCCTCG
>JAKARG010000327.1 GCA_021819345.1 Actinomycetes bacterium
CCTGCTGTTCGGGGTCGGGGCGTTCATCCTCGTCGAAGCGGTCCGGCGTCTCGCCCATCCTGAGACCGCAACCCCGGCGCTGATGGTGGTCTTCGGGGTGATCGCCCTGGCCGGCAATGCCGCCAGCCTGGCCCTGCTGCGACGGGGTCGGGGCGAGAGCCTGAACGTCCGAGGGGCGTTCCTCGAGGTGCTCTCCGACCTCCTCGGCGCTGCCGCCGTGCTGGTCGCCGCTGCCATCATTGCCGGCACCGGCTACCAACGAGCCGACGCGCTGGCGTCGATCTTCATCGGGGTGCTGATCCTGCCGCGCACCGTCGAGCTGCTGCGTGGCGCGGTCGACGTGCTCCTCGAGGCCACCCCGAAGCACGTCGACCTGGCCGAGGTCCGCGGCCACATCTGCGAGACCCCCGGCGTGCTCGACGTGCACGACCTGCACGCCTGGACCATCACCAGCGGCATCCCGGTGCTGTCCGCCCATGTGGTGATCGCCGATGCGGTTCTCACAGACGGGGGCGGCGGCCGGGTGCTCGACTGCCTCGCCGAGTGCCTGGCCGGGCACTTCGACGTCGAGCACTGCACCTTCCAGCTGGAGCCCGCCAGCCACCGCGACCACGAGCACTCCACCCACCCGTGACCCTTGGCGCCACCCCAGACGCTGTCCACACGGCGAGACGCCTCGAAGCAGCAACCATCGGCTGGAACACGATCGAAGCCGCCGTGGCGGTGGTCAGCGGCCTGCTGGCGGGCTCGGTGGCGCTCACCGGTTTCGGGCTGGACTCTGGCATCGAAGTCGTCTCCGCCCTGCTCGTGCTCAACCGGCTCCGGACCCCCAGCCACGGCGAGGCCAACGAGGCACGAGAACGACGGACCCTTCGAGCGATCGCAGTCACGTTCTTCGCCCTCGCCGTCTATTTGACCGCGGACGGCATCCACATCCTGGTCACCGCCAGCCAACCTGACACCAGCCCAGCCGGCATCGCCATCAGCGCCACCGCCCTCGTCGTCATGCCGGTGCTCGCCCGAGCCAAACAGGTCACCGGCCGTCGCATCGATGGCCCCCTCGGCGCCCTCGTGCTCGCCGACGCGGCAGAGACTCGGCTCTGCGCCCTGTTGGCCATCACGACGCTGGGCAGTCTGCTCGCCTACAGCGTCGCCGGCTGGTGGTGGGCCGACCCGGCCGCCGGCTTTGTCGTCGTGCTCTTCGCCCTACGCGAAGGTGTCGAGGCCTGGCACGGCGAGCTGGGCGATGACTAACCGGCCCCCACGACCACTCGTCAGGTGACCGCCCGCCCCACCGAATCGAATCACGTTTCGGTGGTCGAGTGCGTCACGCCAGCGTGCTCGATGACCGTGCAGTAACAGGCGTCGTCCCTGGGAAGACTGTCTGCTTGGGCGTTGAGAGCGACCAGTTCGGCGCGGAGGTCTTGTAGCTCGGTGATGCGCCGGTCCAAGTCCGCGACTTGGCGGCTCAGTACGTCGAGGACGTAGGCGCACGGCGGTTGCCCTCGTTCCCGGAAGGCGAGGATCTCGGCGACCTCTGCCAGGTTGAACCCGAGGCGCTGGGCGGTCTTTATGAAGATCAGGCGGTCGACGTCGACGGGGGTGTAGTCGCGGTACCCGGCCGGGGTACGCTCGGGGACAGGAAGGAGCCCGATGTCCTCGTAGTAGCGGATCGTCTTCGGATTGATCCCGACAGCGTCGGCCACCTCGCCGATCCTCACGCCGCGACCTCAGCTGTGGTCGCCCTCTCCAGATCGGGGCCGTGGCGGCGGCCGACGCTGCGCACGGCGTCGAAGAGCAAGGCGGGGCGCCCCCACAGGGAGTTGGCGAAGATGGCGGTGACGCTCACCGCCATGGCCGCCATCGCCCACACGGGGTAGAGGAAGCCGGTCGCTGCTATGGGGATACCGATCCCGTTGAAGGTGAAGGCGAGCGCGACGTTCTGGCTGGTCTTTTGGTAGGAGCGCGCCGAGATGTCCCGGGCAACGAGAACCGAGGTGAGCCGGCCGCTCATGACGATGATGTCGGCGGACTCCATGGCGATGTCGGTGCCGCCGCCCATGGCCACCCCGACGTTGGCTTGCATGAGGGCGGGGGCGTCGTTGATCCCGTCTCCCACCATGGCCACGCTCGCGCTTTGTTGCAGGTCCCGGACGATGTCGGCCTTCGCACCGGGGAGCACGCCGGCGTGCACGATGTCGATGCCGACCCGGGCGGCGACCAGGGCCGCGGCCCCGGGGTTGTCCCCGGTTACGAGCACCGGGACCAGACCCACCCGACCGACGGCGGCAACGGCCTCGGCAGCGTCGGAGCGGATCTCGTCGCCGAGCGCCAACGCACCGAGCAGGCTGTCGTCGGCGCCCACGGCGATGACCGTCCGCCCGGCGGCCTCCAGGGCCTCCATGCGTTTGGTCAGCGGCCCGGCGTCGATGCCGTGGGCTTCGAGGAACGACGGGCGGCCGACCACCACCCGCCGGCCGTCGACACGAGCGGCGACGCCTTGGCCGGTCACCGACTCGAAGTCCTCGGCGCCAGGGACCCTGATCCCTCGGTCCAAGGCGGCGTCGACCACCGCTCGGGCCAAGGGGTGCTCGGACGAAGCCTCCACGCTCGCCGCGAGGCCGACCACCTCGTCCTCGCTCTCGCCACCGGCGGTGAGAACCTCGCGCAGCGCCGGGCGGCCCTCGGTGAGAGTGCCGGTCTTGTCCAACACGACGATGCCGACCTGGCGGAACGCCTGGAACGCCTCCCCGGTGCGCATGATGATCCCCTGTTCGGCGGCCTCGCCCGCGCCGCGGACGATTGAGAGCGGAGCGGCGATGCCCACCGCGCACGGATAGCCCATGACCAGCACCGACAGTGCGGCGAAGACCGCCCGCTCGACGTCGACGGTGCCGGTCACCGCCCAGCTCCCGAGGATCCAGCCGAGCAGGGCCAGCACCGAGATGGACAGTACCGTCGGGGTGTAGACCGCCAAGATCCGGTCGACGAGGTGCAAGATCCCGGGCTTGAGGGCACGGGCGTCTTCGACCGCGCGCACCACCTGGGCGAGGAACGACTCGTCACCCACCGCGCTGACTTTTACGACCAAGGTCCCGGTGGTGTTGATCGACCCACCGGTGACGGTGTCCCCGGTGACCAGTTCCACCGGGATTGGCTCACCGGTGACCAGGGACTGGTCGACGGCGGAGTGACCCTCGACGACGACCCCGTCGACGGGGACCCGTTCGCCGGGGCGCACTCGGACCTCGTCGCCCACGACTACCTCGGACAGCGCGACCTCGGACTCGGCGCCGTCGCGGATCACCCGGGCGGTGTCGGGTTGGAGGTCCAACAGGGCCTTGACCGCTTGGGAGCTGCGGGTCTTCACGAGCAGCGACAGCCACTCGGAGAAGATGTGGTAGTTGACCACCAGCACCGCCACCGCGAAGAAGGCGGCGGTGGGGAACCCGTGGTAGCGAGCGACCAGGCCCACGACGCCCCCGGCGAGACCAGCGAAAGCTCCGGCTTCGAGCATCACGTGCTGGTTCAAGATGCCCCGGCGCAACGACTGGGCAGCCATCGAGGCGATGTGCGCGGCGAGCCCGAAGACGACGGACAGCGCCATCGCCCCCACCAGATAGGGGACGGCCCCGGCCGCCGCGCCCGTGGCGTTGGCGGCCAGCGCCGCCCCTCCGACCGCTGCCAGCGCGGCGGTGCCGCCGAGGGCCAGGCCCCGACCTTGGCCTCGCAGCACCAGGTAGCCGGCGCCCAAAAGGAACGCCCCCACGACGACCGGGATGGCGTAGGCAACCGGGTTGGCCAGGTTCACGATCAGAGCGATCGCCACCAGGCTGGCGCCGATGGCGCCGTAGAGGCGGCGACCCTCTTTGACCAGGGCCGCCTCTTCTTCCTCGTAGGGGCGGGTCTTGCGCGGATCCCAGATGGTGTAGCCGATGTCGCGCAGCGTGGCGACCAACGCCTCGGGGCGCACCCGGTCCGGGTCGTAGTCGACCAGCGCCTGCTCGTGGGTCAAGCTGACTGCCACCTGGGCCACGCCGTCTTGGCGCCCGAGCGCCCGCTCGATGGTCCCGGTGCAGAGCGAGCAGTGCAGCCCGCCGATCTTGGCCCGGAACCTCGCCCCGCCGTCGGGCAGCTCCTCGGCCCAGTACCCGGCGTCCGATCCCATTGCTGGTCCCTTCTCCGGAGCAACAGCCGGCATCACGTCACCTCGAAGCCGGCGGCGGTGATACAGATCGGA
>JAKARG010000328.1:0-1217 GCA_021819345.1 Actinomycetes bacterium
TCTCATGGTCGCAGCCCCCTCGTGCACCTCGCCGATCTTGTAGTTGATCCCGGTGTAGAAGAGGATCCGCTCGGTCGTGGTGGTCTTGCCGGCGTCGATGTGGGCCATGATCCCGATGTTGCGGACCTGGTCGAGGGGCTTGTTACGGGTCGCGGTGTTGGCTTCGGCCATGCTTCCTTCTCACGCTGTCGCGTCTTGGTGCTCGGGGGGAGGATGGTTCTGCGATGTGGCGCCACGTGGGAAGGGCGCCCGGCGCCGGGTTGGCCGCAGGGACGGAACCGGCCGACGGCAACTGGCGGCGACTGCTACCAGCGGTAGTGGGCGAAGGCTCGGTTCGACTCCGCCATCTTGTGGAGGTCCTCTCGCCGCTTGACTGCGTTGCCGACCCCATTGGACGCATCGAGGAGCTCGGCGGCGAGCTTGTCGGCCATGGTCTTCTCGCGCCGCTGGCGGGAGTAGCCCACCAGCCATCGCATCGACAACGTCGCGGCCCGGCGGGGCCGGACGTCCACCGGGACCTGGTAGGTGGCGCCGCCGACCCGGCGGCTGCGGACCTCGAGCTGGGGGCGGGTGTTGTCCACCGCACGCTTCAAGGTGGCGATCGGCTCGCTACCCGTCTTGTCCCTGACCTGCTCCAATGCGTCGTAGACGATTCGCTCCGCCAAGCTGCGCTTGCCCCGGACGAGCACCTTGTTGACGAGCTGGGTCACGACGACCGAGTGGTAGATGGGGTCGGGAAGGAGGTCCCGGCGGGGCGCTGGTCCCTTGCGCGGCATGTCTGTCAGCCCTTCTTGGCGCCGTAGCGGCTACGGGCCTGCTTGCGGTCCCTCACCCCGGAGGTGTCGAGGGTCCCTCTGATGATCTTGTAACGGACGCCGGGAAGGTCCTTGACCCGGCCACCGCGCACCAGCACTATCGAGTGCTCCTGGAGGTTGTGGCCGACGCCCGGGATGTACGCGGTGATCTCGGTGCCACTGGTCAGCCGCACGCGCGCCACCTTGCGCAGGGCCGAGTTCGGCTTCTTCGGAGTGGTCGTGTAGACCCGGGTGCAGACCCCCCGGCGCTGCGGGGCGCCCCGGAGTGCCGGCGTCTTGGTCTTGTCCGACTTCTGCTCGCGGCCCTTCCGGACCAGCTGTGCGATGGTGGGCAACGAAACCTCTCGATCGGGGAACCAGGCTCCGGCCGGGCGCGCTCGCACGGCTGGACAAGCCGCCGCG
>JAKARG010000328.1:1227-4235 GCA_021819345.1 Actinomycetes bacterium
CGTGTGAGGCTCAGATGTCCGGCGCTCCGGCGCCGGCGCGTTGCACGATCCGCCGGCCGCCGGCAAGAGTGGTCCATCACCGACGCCGCCGGCTCGCAGGCCTCCCCAGCGCCACCCGGCCGGCGGGCCGGAGAGGTCGAGGACGCGGTCCGGCCCGATGCTCCTCCCGGGGACGCGACGGGCGGCGTCGGCGCAGGCCGGGCCGACGGGCGCCCCGGGGACGCGACGGGCGACGCCGGCTCCTACCCCGGCCACCCCCGGAGGTCCCGAAGTGCCCTCGAGCGCCTGCTCCGGGCGCTCCCCACGCTGCTCGCTGCTGCGGTGGCGACGGTCAACCTCTGGGCGACCAGGGCGACCCGCCTGCCGGTCGCCTACCTCGATGACTCCGACATGCACGAGCAGATGGTGCGCTTCGCCACCGCTTCCTTCGCGTCCGGTCGCGACCCCCTGACCCGGTGGTTCCCCTATCTCAACGAAGGCTCCCCGCAGTTCCTCCACTACCAGAGCCTGGGGGCGATGGTCACCGGGGCGGCGGGCCTGGTCACCGGACCCGACACGGCCTTCCGCTGGAGCCTCCTGCTCCTCTGGGGCCTCTGGCCCCTCGCGATCTTCGCCTCGGCCCGGATCTTCGGCCTCGGTCGCTGGCCCGCGCTCGCCTCGGCGGCGGTGTCCCCGCTGCTCATGAGCGTGCCGGGCGTCGGCTTCGAGGTCAACGGCTACCTCTGGGTCGGCTACGGGCTGTGGGCCCAGCTGTGGGGGATGCTGTTCCTCCCCTTCGCCTGGGCCTGCAGCTGGCGGGCGCTCGCCGACCGGCGCTGGACCCTGCCGGCGGTCCTGGCGATCACCGCCACCATCTGCGCCCACTTCGAGACCGGCTACCTGGCCCTCGCCGCACCGATGGTCATGCCCTGGGTCGTGCCGGGGGACCTGCTGCGCCGTCTCGGCCGGGCCGCCCTGCTCATGGGGCTCTCCTTCGCCGCCGCCGCCTGGGCCGTGGCCCCCCTGCTCATCTTCTCCAAGTGGGCGGCGATCAACGAGGCCCTGGCGCACGGGCCGCTCGTCAACGGCTACGGCGCCCGGGTGGTCCTCGGCTGGCTGCTGCACGGCCAGGTCTTCGACAACGGTCGTCTGCCGGTGGTGACCGTCCTCGTCGCCATCGGCACCCTCTGGGCGCTCCTGCGGTGGCGGAGCGACCCCCTCGGCAGGGCGCTCGTGGTCCTCGGGGTGTTCGCCACGATGCTCACCTGGGGCCCGACCACCTGGGGAGCGGTCATGGACCTCGTGCCGGGCGGCCGGGACATCTTCTTCCGCCGCTTCATGATGGGCACCCAGCTCGCCGGGATCTACCTGGTGGCCCTCGCCGCGATCGCGATCGCGGCCGGCCTGGAGCGCTTGGTGGTCGCCCCCCTCACCCGCCGCCGGCCCGGGTCGCTCGCCGCCAAGCGGATCGCAGCGGCAGCCACCATCCCGGTGCTCGTGGTGCTCGGCATCCCGGCGGTCCGGGAGGTCGGCGCCTACACCGCCCGCAACGCGGCCGACATCGCCATCCAGCGGGCCGAGGCGGTGCCCGCAGCCGGCGAGCTCGCCCCCCTCCTCGCCCACATCGAGGCGGTAGGCGGGGGGCGGACCTACGCCGGCGACCCGAACAACTGGGGGGCGGACTTCGACGTGGGACTGGTCCCGGTCTACAAGTACCTGGAGAGCCAGGACGTCGACGAGGTCGGCTTCACGCTGCGGACCGCATCGCTCATGAGCCAGCCGGAGTTCCACTTCGATCAGTACCAACCCTCGGACTTCCCCGCCTTCGGGATCCGCTGGTTGATCTACCCCGTCGGCCAACCCCTGCCCCCCGGTGCCCGCTACGTCATGCACCGCGGGCCGTACTGGCTCTACGAGCTGCCCGCCGACGGGTACGTCTCGGTGGTCGACACCGTCGGGGAGATCTACGCCAACCGCTTCGACGTCGGACCGGTCACCGCCGGCCTGCTCGCCGGGCCCGAGATCGCCGAGCACCAGGACCTCACCGTTGGCTGGGCAGGAGCGCCCGCGCCGAGCCCGACGTCGCCCGGACTGCCCCCCGGTGGGCCGGCTCCCGGAGAGGTGCTCAGCGAGAGCCGCACGCTTCTCTCGGGGGAGATGACGACGCAAGTGCGCCTGCGCCGACGGGCGGTCGTGGTGCTCTCCACCTCCTACGACCCGGGGTGGACCGCCACGGTCGACGGCCGGCGCGAGCCGGTGGAGATGATCGCCCCGGCGGTGCTCGGGGTGGTGGTGGGTCCTGGCACCCATCGGGTGGTGTTCCGCTACGTCGGCTTCGCCTGGTACCCCGAGCTGTGGGCGCTGACCGCCGTGGCGCTCGCGGCAGCCGGCTGGTGGGGCCGCAGGCGACGCCGGCCTGCGCGCTCCTGCTCGGGTCCGCCCGGTGGCCTCACGGGTGGCGCCGGCCCGTAGGGCAGGCTGCGGGGCTGCAGGAGGCCCAGCAGGCGAAAGGCGCCGCCTTCCCGCTAGGACAGCACCCGACGGCGGAAGGCCCGGAGGGCGACGAGGAGGAACCCGACGGAGAACGCGACGAGCGCCGGGTAGACGCCCCAGAAGGTCATGTGGCTGATGTCGGTGAAGGCGCCCCGCATCCCCTCGTTGGCGTACATGAGCGGGTTCACGAGGGTCAGCACCTGGAGCCAGTGGAACCCCCCGACCTCGACGGGGGCGAGGCGGGTCCACTGGTAGTAGGTGCCGCCGAGGAACGTGATCGGCAAGACGATGAAGCCGAACATGAGCCCGATGTTGCGCGGCTCGAACACGCAGCCGAGCAGCAGGCCGAGGCTGCTGAACGCCAGGCACACGAGCGGCAGCAGCGTGAGGATCACCGCCCAGTGCAGGCTGAAGTCGGCCCGGACCCCTGGCGCGTGGACCACCGCGGCGATCGGGAAG
Source organism: Actinomycetes bacterium (assembly GCA_021819345.1). Taxonomy (GTDB): domain Bacteria; phylum Actinomycetota; class Acidimicrobiia; order Acidimicrobiales; family Palsa-688; genus JAKAQB01. The sequence continues at coordinate 4,159 of JAKARG010000328.1, forward strand.
ACGATCACCGCCGCGAGCAGCCCCTGGACCATGCCGAAGAGGACCTTGGCGACCGCCACCAGCCAGACCAGATCGGA